>JBKPNA010000137.1:0-2900 GCA_046765695.1 Actinomycetota bacterium
GACGGTGCAGGGTGTGCAGGTCGCGATCACCATATTCCTGCTCGTGATGGCCGCGTTGATGATCCCCGGTGGCAAGCTGACCGACCGCTATGGCCGCAAGCGGTTGTTCATCATCGGACTGGTGGTCTACGGGGTCGGTGCCCTCTTGAGCGCAGCGGCGCCCGGCCTGGGCATACTCATCCTGGGCAACTCGATCCTGGAGGGCGTTGGCACCGCGCTGCTGATTCCGCCGGTCTACATCCTGACCACACTGCTGTTCACCGAGCTCACGTCCCGGGCCCGTGCGTTCGGTGTGATCAGCGCGTTGGGAGGGATCGGTGCAGCCGCCGGCCCGCTCATTGGGGGTTTGATCGCCTCTGCGATCAGCTGGCGAGCAGCCTTCGTGTTCCAGGCCCTCATCATCGTGGTGATCGTCCTGCTGAGTCGGAGGATCTCTGACCCGCTTCCTCCCGATCCCTCTCGATCCTTCGATACGAGCGGTGCCGTCCTGTCCGCCGTCGGGCTCGTGCTGTTGGTCACGGGGATTCTGGCCGCGGACAACAACCTCTGGCTGATGCTCGCCTTGATGCTGGCCGGCGCCGTCGTCCTGGCGCTGTTCTTCGTGATGGTGCGCAGGAAGGAGCGAGCCGGGCAGGAACCACTCCTGTCGACGAGCCTGTTCCGCAACCGCACCTCCAATCTGGGTCTGGTCACCCAGAATGCGCAGTGGCTCGTACTGATGGGCGTCTCCTTCGTGGTCCCGGCATATCTGCAGGTTGTCCGTGGCAACAACGCCTTCCAGACCGGCGTCATCTTCACTGCCGCCACAGTGGGACTGCTGGTCTCATCCCTGGCTGCCGAACGGCTCGCGAAACGCCGGCCCCAGCGGACGCTGATCCTGGTCGGCTTCATTATCACGACTGCCGGCATCGCTCTCCTGTTGATCATGGTCAGTCGGTCGACGACGCCGTGGGCGTTCGCTCCGGGGCTGCTGCTGATCGGACTCGGACTTGGCGCGATGCTGACTCCATCGGTGAACATCGTCCAGTCCAGCTTCCCGGACGCGCAGCAAGGTGAGATCTCCGGACTGTCGCGGAGCGTCTCCAACCTCGGATCGAGCCTGGGTGCGGCGGTGGCCGGCACGATCTTGGTCGCCGGCATCACGACCACGCCAGAGCGCTCCTATGCGTTGGCCATGGCAGTACTGGCCGTCGTCGGGTTGATCGGTTTCGTCACGGCGCTGCTGCTGCCCCGCAGCAGCAGCAGCAGTCCGTCCGCTCCGGCATAGCTCAGGGGATCTTTCGCTCAGCCACCGAGGAACTGATCAAGATCGGCCGACGGGACCGGATCGGGTAGTCGCGTCATGCGGAACGAGTTGATCAGCCCGATCAGGCCGGCGAGAACCGGAACCAGCAGCGCCACCTGAAGGGAAAGCGGCCTCGCTTCGGTGTTGATGCGGATGATCTCGGTGCGAATGTCCTCCGGCTGGCCAGCGAGCAGTTCCTCGAGCTGTGTGTTGCTCATCACCTGGGCGTCTTCCTCCAACGCCTGCGCTACCTGCTGTTTGGCGTCCGCAGGCAAGACCGTGCTGCTGTTGGCAAGCTGGGTGAAGGACACCGACAGGGCCGCGAGCATGATGGCGCCGGCGAACGCCAAGCCGAACGACAGGCCGAACGACCCTGCCGCAGAGTTGACGCCGGCGGCCTCGCTGACACGCTCCTGGGAGATGGGTGCGAGGGTGTAGTTGTTCAGCTGGGATACCAGCAGCCCCAGACCGGCTCCAGCCACCATGAGCGCGGGCAGGAGGTACCAGCCGGACCGGGCGCGCGGCACGATCGGGATGAGCACGACGGCACCGACGCTGAGCAGCAGAAATCCGGCCCGGATGATGACACTGGGCCGCCGCCGTCCAGCCCGCTTCCCTGCCAGCATCGCGATCGCGAACATGGTCAGCGAAAGCGGTGCCAGCGACAGCCCGGCTCCGAGCGCGTTGTACTCCAGCACCATCTGCAGGTAGATCGGCAGGGCGATCATCATGCCCCCGAGAGAGATCTGCTGAAGCATCTGTTGGGAGATTCCCAGCTGGAACGCCTTCGAGCTGAACAGGCCGGGATCGATGAGTGCAGGCCTACCGGCACGCTTGCGGCGGCGCAACCAGAGTGCAAGACCGATCAGGCCCGCCAGGCCGATCACCAACAGCGCCCCCACCGATTCGCCACCCTCCTGCCACACGAGGATGCTCAGAACGACGCCGCCCATCCCGACGACGGAGAGGATGGCCCCCACGCCGTCGATCTCGCGGGGACCGGTGTAGGGCACGTCACGCACCAGCTTGATGCCGGAAAGGACGAGCGCGATGATGACGGCTTCGAGTGCGAAGCCCACCCGCCAGGACAGGAAGGTGGTGATGAAGCCGCCGAGCAGCGGGCCCACAGCCGCTGCGATGGCCGCTGCCGCCCCGACCAAGGCGTAGACCCTCTTCTGGGCATTGCCTTCGAAGTTTCCGTGGATCAGCGACTGCATGGCGGGCAGCAGGAGGGAGGCGCCGATGCCGCCGATGATGGCCCAGAAGATGATGATCGCGGTGAGTCCTTGGGCCAGGGTCATCGCCACTGCCCCAATGGCGTAGCCAAGCAGACCGAGCACGTACGCACGCTTCCGCCCGAACAGATCTCCGATCTTGCTGCCGATCAGGATGAAGGCGGCCGACACAAGGGCCTCGAGCGCGATCGCGGACTGGACGCCGCTGACCGTCGTGCCGAGGTCGCGCACCACCGCGGAGATGGAGACGTTCATCATCGACGTGTCGACGACGAGGACGAACATCGCCATGGCCAGCAAAATGGCCAGCCGCCGGTTGAACGGTGCGTCCTGGGCGGTGGTGTCGGAGACGGCCTCATCAGTCATCGGTTGTTCCGTCC
>JBKPNA010000138.1:0-5185 GCA_046765695.1 Actinomycetota bacterium
CGGCCGAGTGGGCGTCGAGCAGTCCCCGGAACACGCCGGGAAAGGCCAGCACGTTGTTGATCTGGTTGGGGAAGTCCGATCGGCCGGTGGCCACCACCGCGGCATGCTGGGCGGCGTCGCCGGGGTCGACCTCCGGCTCCGGGTTCGCCAGGGCGAACACCACGGAGCGGTCAGCCATGGTGGCGACCTGGTCACCGGTCAGCAGGTTGGGCGCGGACACGCCGATGAAGACGTCCGCGCCGACCAGCGCATCGACCAGGGAGCCGGTGATGTTCAGCTCGTTGGTGTGCTCGGCGAGCCAGGCCAGCTCGCCAGACAGACCCTCGCGCCCACGGTGGATCACCCCGCCGATGTCGGCCACCACGACATGAGCGGCGCCGGCGGCCAGCAGCAGCTTGATCACCGCCGTACCGGCCGCGCCGGCGCCGGACATCACGATGCGCACCTCGCCGATCCTCTTGTCCACCACCCGCAGCGCGTTGTACAGCGCAGCCAGCACCACGATGGCGGTGCCGTGCTGGTCGTCATGGAACACTGGGATGTCGAGCTGCTCCCGCAGCCGCCGCTCGACTTCGAAGCACCGCGGGGCGGAGATGTCCTCCAGGTTGATCCCGGCGAAACCGGGCGCCACGGCCCGGACCACCGCGATGATCTCCTCGGTGTCCTGGGTGTCCAGGCACAGCGGCCAGGCGTCGATATCGCCGAACCGCTTGAACAGCGCCGCCTTGCCTTCCATCACCGGCAGCGCGGCCGCGGGCCCGATGTTGCCCAGCCCGAGCACGGCCGAGCCGTCGGTGACGACGGCAATGCTGTTGCGCTTGATCGTCAACCGGCGCGCGTCCTCGGGGTTCTTCGCAATCGCCAGGCAGACCCTGGCCACGCCGGGGGTGTAGATCATCGACAGGTCGTCCCGGTTGCGGATCGGGTGCTTGGTCGTCATCGCGATCTTGCCGCCGAGGTGCATCAGGAAGGTCCGGTCGGACACCTTGCCGATCACGACGCCCGGCACCTCGCTCATCGCGGCGACCAACTGGTCGGCATGCTCCGTGTCCCGGGCGGCGCAGGTGACGTCGATCCGCAGCCGCTCGTGGCCGGACGCCGTGACGTCCAGCGCGGTGATCGCGCCGCCGGCCCGCTCCACCGCCGCGGTCAGCAGACTCACCGAGCGCCCACCGGCCGGCACCTCGAGTCGTACGGTGATCGAGTACGACACGGAGGGCACGGCGCTCACACCGCTGATCCTCCCATGCGTCCGCACCTGCGCGGTTTATCGACCTGATGCCAAACCGGAAGCGATGTCAGCGTCCCTCTCGGGAGCCGTTGGTGATCGGCTGTGTCATCTGCCTCCGTCTCTTCGCACAAGGCCACATCTGGGCATGCGAGTGCGGCGGGCATCGGCCCTCCTGACGATCAGCCTTGGGCGGCGGCCGTCTGGGACGCCCACAGGCCGATGTCTCCGCCGTTGAGGGCCACGGCAAGCAGCTCAGGAAACTGGTCCGGGGTACAGGCGAAGGCAGGTACGCCGAGCGCGGCCAGCGCGGCGGCCTGATCATGGTCGTACGACGGTGCCCCGGAATCGGCCAGCGCGAGCAGCACCACCACCCGTACGCCGTCCCGGAGCAGCTCGGCGACCCGCCGTTCCAGCTGGCCCTCGATGCCTCCCTCGAACAGGTCGGAGATCAGCACCAGGATGGTGTCGGCGGGTCTCGTGATCAGACCCTGGCAGTACGCCAGGGCGCGGTTGACGTCCGTGCCGCCGCCTAGCTGGCAGCCGAACAGCACCTCCACCGGATCCGCCAGCCGCTCGGTCAGGTCAACGACCTCGGTGTCGAAGACGACCAGCCAGGTCCGCACCGACCGGATGGACGCCAGCGTGGCCCCGAAGACGGCGGCGTAGACCACAGACTCGGCCATCGAGCCGGACTGGTCGACGGCCACGACCACGTCCTTGGAGAACGCCGGGGCCCGGTGGCCGTACCCGATCAGCCGTTCCGGGACCACCGTGCGCCGGGCCGGCAGGTAGTGGTCCAGGTTGTGCCGGATCGTGGCGTTCCAGTCGACGTCGCGCAGCCGTGGCCGACGGGTCCGGTTCGACCGGCTCACCGCACCGCGGACGGCCTCGCGGGTCGAGTTGGCGATCCGTTGCTCGATCTCGGCCACCACCTTGCCGACCACCAACCGGGCCGTACGCCGGGTGGTCTCCGGCATCACCTTGTTCAGGCTGACCAGGGTGGCGGCCAGATGCACGTCGGGCTGGACCGAGTCCAGCAGCTCAGGCTCGAGCAGCATGCTGGTCAGGTTCAGCCTCTCGATGGCATCGCGCTGCATCACCTGGACCACACTCGTCGGGAAGTAGCTGCGGATGTCGCCCAGCCAGCGGGCCACCCGTGGCGCGGAGGAGCCGAGCGCCCCGTAACGCCGGCTCGCCGGACTGCTCTCCGGCTCCCCCTCGTCGTCGTACAGGGCGGCCAGCGCAGCATCCATCCGTTCCTCGGTTGCCGAGAGCGCGGTTCCCAGCGGCTCCTCCGCCGCCTCGCCCAGCAGCAGCCGCCAACGACGCCGCCGGGTGTCCTCCGGCGCCCCCTCGGCCTGCGGCGCGGACATCGACTCAGCTCCGCTCGCCGCCGCGTGTGCCGAGCAGCAGCTTGACGGTGGCCAGTGCGCGCGCCGCGCGGTCCAGGTCGAGATCCTCGGCCACAGCTGGGACCGCCGTGGAGCCGAGCCGGCCGGCGATCGTCCGGCGCTCCGCAGGCGTGAAGGTGCCGAACGTACGCCGCACCAGCGGCAGCAGGTCGGTGAACTCCGCCTCGGTCAGCTCGCCGACCCAGCTGTCCAGCAGCGATCTCAACGCGGGGTCATGGATCAGCAGCAGGGCTCCGTCGGCGAAGAATCCTTCGACCCAGGCCGCCTTGGCCGCGGCGTCGACCCCGTAGGACAACGCCCTGCCCAACCGAACCGCCGCGTCGTCCAACACCTCGGCATCGGTCAGCAAGCGCACGATCCGGCCCTGCAACAGTCCGTGCAGGTCGCTGCGGTCGGCCAGCTCGGTCAGCGTGGCCAGCCAGCGGTCCCGGAGCTGGTCGGCGGCAGGGAGCAGACCCAGGGCGGCGGTCACCTCGTCGATCCGGCGGCGCATGGCAGCGGCGTTCTCGTCGTCCAGGCCGACAACGGCCCTGGATAGGCCGGCGCACATCCGCAGCACCAGAGTCTCGATCACTCGACCGAGGGCCGCGGCGTCGGTACGCCGTACGTCGCCGTAGCGGGACGCGCGAGCCAGCGGCGGCAGCGCCTCCATCAGGTGCACCACGTCGGCATCCTTCGCCGCACGTTCGGCGACGGTGGCCAGCAGCTGGTCCAGCGCAGCCGGCAGGTCGGCCAGCAGGCAACGGCCGACCGCGCGGGTCAGCTCCGGCAGGCTGCCGTCTCGCCGGATCATCTCGACCCGGGCGCTGGCCGCCGACTCCACCGTGGTCCCCCAGACCGACGCCTCCACCAGCTGAACGGAGAACTCCGGTCGCCAGCGGGACGCCCAGACCTCGCGGAAGGTGCCCTGGCTGGCTATCTCGCTCTCGGCCGGCCTGATCCAGTCCAGCTCCAGCAGGCGCAGCCGGTGAAACAGCTGCGAGCGGCTGCGGTCCACCTGGCGGCGCAGGTCGAGATCCCAGTGCCGCAGGTCGGGCTCGCGGCGCACCCTCAGGCTCCGGCAGATCTTCACCAGGTCGGCCTCCAGCGGCACGGTCGGCACGCGTTTGTCGACCGACCCCAGAGCCTGCCCGACGACCAAGTGGTCGGTGACGAACCGAACGGCCCGCTCGTCACCGTCGCAGAGCACCGCACGGGTGGCATCGGTCACCTCGGTCAGCCCGGCGAGCGGCCGGGAACGCAGACTGGCCAGCGTCTCCGCCAGTCGCACCGCCTCGATCACGTGCGCGCTCGAGGTCGGCAGATCCCGGTCCCGCAGCGCTCGGGCGACCTTGATCAGCCAGCGGGGAATGGTCTCGTCGGGGGCGGTCCACAGGTGGTGGTACCAGCCCGGCGAGCTCACCCCCGCCCCGTACCCGGCGCCGCTGGCCAGCCGCTCGTGGGTCCACGGCACCCAGGTCAGCGTCACCTTCCGCTTGGCCGCTCCGCGCAGCGTGGCGGCGTCGCGGTTGGCCGGCGGCAGCGGCCAGACCAGGACGGGAGCATGCCAGGCCCCGCACACCACGGCGATCCGGGACCGCCCCCGCCGTCGGGCAGCGCGGATGGTCTGCCGCATGTACGCCTCACGGCGCTGCTCCTCGGGGCTCGGCGGCCGGGCCAACCGGCGCAGCTCCGCCATGGCGTCGGCGATCAACCGAAACGGGGAGGAGGAGTCCAGCCGCGACTCGACCAGGTCCTCCCACCAGCGCTCGGCGTCGTCGTACCCGGCGGCCGCCGCGAGGGCGCCCAGCGGGTCGCGGCCGGGGTCGGGCGATCTCCGGTCGCCACCCGTGTCGTCGGTGAACAGGGTGCGCTTACGCGGCGCCAGCACCATCGCGGCCGGCAGGTCGCAGAACCTGACCTCGACGGCCTGCCGCCGGGCCCAGACCATGGCCTGCCATTCCGGGGAGTACACCGCGTACGGCCAGAAGGCCGCAATCTTCGGCTCCTCGCGCGCGTACGCCAGCAGGGCGAGCGGTGGCCGCATGCCCTCGGCCGTCACCCAGCTGAGCAGCGGGTCGGCATCGGCCGGACCCTCGATCAGCACCGCGTCCGGCTGGTAGTCCTCCAGTGCGGCCAGCAGCGAGCGCGCCGATCCGGGACCGTGGTGGCGGATGCCGAAGACCCGAACGGGATCGTCGTCGTTCTCCGTCCCAGGCTCGACCGGTGCCACCGCAAGCGCGGTCACGACACGTCCCGGCAGGCGGCGTAGAAGTCGGACCACCCCTCGCGCTCGCGAACCACGATCTCCAGGTATTCCGTCCAGGCGACCCGGTCCGCCACCGGATCCTTGACCACCGCGCCGACCAGGGCGCTGGCCACGTCCGCGGGCCGCAGCCGGCCGTCCCCGAAGTGCGCCGACAGGGCCAGCCCGCTGGTGACCACCGAGATCGCCTCCGCCGCCGACAGGGTGCCGGAGGGCGACTTGACCGTCGTCCGTCCGTCACCGGTCACCCCGGACCGCAGCTCCCGGAACACGGTGACCACTCGCCGGATCTCCTCG
>JBKPNA010000139.1:0-5500 GCA_046765695.1 Actinomycetota bacterium
GGATTCCTGCGCCGGGGATGCGAGGCGTTGTCGTACGCGTATCCGCGGTGGCCGGTGGTGGACACCGCATCGCTGGCCAGGCAGATCCTGCTCCGCGATGAGGTGCCGGACTGCCGGCTGGCCACTCTGGCGCGACACTTCCACGCCGAAACCACGCCCAACCACCGAGCGCTGATCGACGCGCGGGCCACCGTGGATGTGCTGCACGGGCTGATCGAACGGGTCGGCAACCTCGGCGTGTACACGCTGGAGGACCTGCAGGAGTTCGCCCGTCGTGTCTCCCCGCAGCGGCGGGCTAAGCGCACCTGGGCGGCGACGCTGCCGGAACAGCCCGGCGTCTACCTCTTCGTCTCGGAGCACGAGTACCAGCGGCAGGTGCTCTACGTCGGCAAGTCGAGAAATATCCGAGCCCGGGTGCGCAGCTACTTCACCGCCGCCGAGAAGCGGCCGCGGATCGACGAGATGGTGCGGATTGCCACCGGCGTCGAGGCCGTGCCCTGCCTCACGTCGCTGCAGGCCGACGTCACCGAGCTCCGGCTGATCGGCAGCCACGCCCCGCGGTACAACCGGCGATCCAAGTTCCCAGAGCGCACCCAGTGGATCAAGATCACGGTGGAGCCGTTTCCACGGCTGTCGGTGGTCCGGGCCGTACACGACGACGGCGCCACCTACTTCGGACCCTTCAGCCGCCGCCAGGCGGCCGAGGACGTGGTGCTGGCGATCTACGACGGGTTTCCCATCCGGCAGTGCACCCCCCGGTTGAGCGCCGCCACCCCGACGAACGCCTGCGCGCTGGCCGGGATGGGCCGCTGCTGCGCCCCGTGCGACGGGACGACCACCCGTGCGGACTACGGCGACCTGGTCGAGAGGGTTCGGGTGGCGCTCTCGGTCGACGCCCGTCCGGCGCTGCTCGCCGTCCAGGCCCGGCTGAGGCGGCTGGTGGAGCAGCGCCGCTTCGAGGAGGCGGGCATCATCCGCCGGCGGCTCGAGACGCTTGTCCGGACCGCGGCAAGGTTCCACCGGGTGCGCAGCCTAGCCGGCTGCGCCGAGATCGTCGGCGCCCGTCGCGAGGGGCTCAACTGGGAGATCCATGTGATCCGCTACGGCCGGCTGGCCGCCACCGGAGTGGCCACCCCGTACGAGGTTCCACAGGCCGTGGCTCGTGCGGTGCGGGGCACGGCGGAGACCGTGTCCCGACCGCCGGACCCACTGCCCGCCGCCGGGATCGAGGAGACGGAGCGGATCGCAGACTGGCTGGAACGGCCTGGGGTGCGGTTGATCGAGATCACCGGCGACTGGGTGTGGCCGCTGCATGCGGTGCTGGACCACGAGTCGCTGGTCCGTCATGCCCTCGGCGGCTGAGGGAGAGGCACAGGCTCGGCTGCGGCTTTGTGCGGAAGAACGAAGCCGAACGCCGCCAGATCGGCCACCGGATGCGGCCTTGTGCGGAGAAACGTGAAACCCGCCTCGGTAGCCTCGGCCCGTGCCCCTGTCGACCCGCGCCCTGATGATCATCACGATCGTCCTGCTGCTCGCGGTTGCCGTGGCGGCAGTCGTCGTGTGGTGGGTCACCCGTCAGCCGCCGCTCACCCCCATCGAGGTGCCGTCGGTGTCGGTGGCCTGACCCCAAACAGGTCAGTACAGCAGCCGCACGGTCACCGCCGCCAGGCAGAGCAGCTCGACGCCCAGCAGGCCGACGAGCTGTATCGTGCTCCGGTTCTGCCGCGGCGCGTACGCCAGCACGACGCCGACCAGCGCGCCGGTCAGGATGCCACCGACGAACATCAGCCAACCGAAGCTGCGGAATCCCACCAGCACGCTGAACATGACGAGCAGCACGAACAGGCCGACATCGGCGCGTACGTCCTCGCGCTGCTTGTACTTGAAGATCGAGTTGGCGGCCAGCAGCCCGATCGCCGCTGCAGAGGCGCCGAAACCGGCGCCGTACAGGGGTCCCAGCACGAACAGCAGCGTGGCCCCGCCCAAACCTGCCGTGAAGTAGAGCGCAACCAACCGCCAGCCGCCCAGCTCCGACTCCAGCACGCGGCCGGCGATCCAGAGCACCAGCAGATTCATCAGGAGGCCCAGCAGCCCACCGGACGTGAGCGACGCGGTGAACAGCCGCCACAACTGGCCGGCGAACACCGCCTCGTTGCTCATCACCAGCAGGCTGTCCACGAGACCGCGGCTGATCAGGTTCAGCAGCCAGATCGCCCCGAGGACTCCCATCAAGACCTTGGTCACATTGCCGCCGCCCGGCTGCAACAGCGCACCGAAGGCAGTGCGGGGAGCGCGGACGCTGGCGCGGCCCGCAGAAACGCACTTTGGGCACTGGAATCCGACCGAGGCGGGGTTCATGCACTCCCCGCAGATCGGCCGCTTGCATCGCTGGCAGGTGATGCCGGTCGACCGCTCCGGGTGCCGGTAGCAGCCGACGAAGTCAGGAGCCGTGAAGTCCGGGCCGGCGCCCGGCGGCTGGCTCACTCGGAGATGTCGACCGAGGAGATCACCACAGGGTCGACGGGGCGGTCGTTCCGTCCGGTTCGCACCTTGGCGATCTTGTCCACCACGGCGCGGCTGGACTCGTCGGCCACTTCGCCGAAGATGGTGTGCCGACGGTTCAGGTGCGGCGTAGGGCCGACGGTGATGAAGAACTGGGACCCGTTGGTGCCCGGACCGGCATTGGCCATGGCGAGCAGATACGGCTTGTTGAAGGCCAGGTCCGGGTGGAACTCGTCCCCAAAGGTGTAACCCGGGCCACCCATTCCGGTCCCCTGCGGGTCTCCGCCTTGGATCATGAACCCGTCGATCACCCGATGGAAGGTCAGCCCGTCGTAGAACCTGCCGGTGGTCTTCCGGCCTGTCTGTGGGTCGGTGTACTCCCTGGTTCCGGTCGCCAACCCGACGAAGTTGTCCACCGTCTTGGGGGCATGGTCAGCGAGCAGGTTGATCACGATGTCGCCGTAGTTGGTGTGCAGCGTTGCGGTCTTCTGCGGCACGTTGGGAGCACCTCTCGTTCGATAGTCACGGGTGTGGAGACCCATCATTTCGGCAGCCATCCTCTCAGAGATACGCAAACGAGCCAGCCTGCCCGCGGCCCGGCCCCTGGCGGTACGGTGGGCGGAGGCTCCCTGCCGGAGCCAAAGATTTCTGACAACGGAGGAAACGTGTCGAAGAGCTCTCGCCGCGTCGAAGCCGCCCGAAAGAAGGACGAATCTGCCGCCGAGGACGTGATCCATACGGCCGCGGACCGAGTAGGGCCGCTTGCGCACTCTGCCGCCGAGAAGATCGGACCGCTTGCTGAAGCCGCCGCCGATGTCATTGGAGCGGCCGCCGACAAGGTCTCACCTCTGGCTCATTCCGCCGCCGAGCGAGTGGGTCCGTTGGCGGAGAGCGCAGCGGACCGGGTTGGCCCGCTGGCCCAGAGCGCCGCCGACAGGATCGCCCCACTGGCCGGCTCGGCCGTGGCGCGGGTCACCCCGTACGCGAGGGTGGCCGCCGACCGGGTCTCGCCGTACACCAACACGGCCGCGAACTACGCTCAGCTGGCCGCGCAGCGAGTGGCACCCGTCGCCACGAGCGCCAGGCAGCGCGGCGCCCAAGTCACCCAGAAGATCTCGCCGGTGCTGGACGACGCCCTTGACAAGGTCACCCCGGCCGTGGTTGCCGCACGCGGCAAGGTGGCCTCCGACCTGCTGCCCAAGCTGGGCTCGGCACTGGGCGCCGTCGCTGCCGCCAAGGAGGCAACCCAGGCCGAGGTCGCCTTGGCCGCCGCGGAGGCGGAACTTGCCGTGCCGAAGAAGAAGGGAGGACGCTGGATGAAGCGGCTGCTCATCGTGGGCGCTATTGGCGCCGTCGTTGCGATCCTGGTGCGGAGGTTCTTCGGCAGGTCAGACGCCGACTGGCAGGCTGCCCGGCCGACGACTCCTTATGTGCCGCCGGTGAAGCCGGAGAGCCAGCCCTCGGACACCGGAGCCGACGCCACGACCGCGTCTGCGTCGGCTGCCGCGGGCATGGCCGCCGCCGCCGAGACGGCGGAGAACGGGCAGGAGCAGGTAGGCCAGCCGACAACCGCCGAGGAGGATTTCGCTGCCGCCGAGCCGCTGCCCGAGGTGCCGCTGGACGATCAGCCGACCGGTGAGGCAGAGCCCGACGAGGCCGCAGCCGAGGAGACCGTCGTGGACGAGGTCACCATCGCCGAGCCGGTCGAGGACTTGCCGGAAGGCGAACCGACCACTGATCGGGCCGGCGTGCAGCCCACCTCGAGGTACAGCGGCGAGGGCGTCTACGTCGGCACCGAGCCGCCGGAGGGCTATGTGATCAAGGGCAACGAACGCTCGAAGAAGTACCACATGCCTGAGTCCGGCGGCTACGGCCGTACCGTGGCCGAGGTCTGGTTCAACAGCGAGGAGGCGGCCCAGCAAGCCGGTTTCGTCCGCGCACAGCGCTGACAACACCTCGCCTCGCTCACAGAATTGCCGACAGGCTACGAGAGATTCTGCTGAGTTGCCGCAACTTGTCGGAAGTTTTTCTTGACTTTGGCGTCGCCGTTAACATCCGCCCCTCTTTTCGGGCCTTCACGAGATGGAAGGACTCGACCAAGGGGGAACGACGGATGGCCGTACCCGCGGTGCCGGACCACAACGAGTACTGGGTGGATGCGGCGCCCTTTCGGGCGCAGTTGCGTCATCTGATGGCGAGCGCCTCACTGTCGGCCGAGGACGTGGCCAGGGCGGTGGGGATCTCGCCGCGGCTGGCGGAGCGCCTGCTGTACGGACGCAACGGCCGGGCGCTGCGCCGGGTGAGCCGTGACACGGCCAGTCGGCTGCTCCGGGTGTCGGTCGACCAGCTCCGACGGCGCCGGCCGGGCGACGAGGCTGCAGCGTGACGGAACTGCTGGGCGGCGCCGCCGTGGTCGCCGGCACGATACTGGGCATGGGCGCGCTGACCCGCCCGATCCTGAGCCGGCTACCGGAACCGGCGGCAGCCGAAGGCAAGCGGCGCTACACCGACCTGGCCACACCGCGAATGATCGCCGGCTGCGCACTGCTGGCCGGGGCGGCGGCCACGATCGCGTGGCTGACGTTGCCGCCGGCCATCCAGCCGCTGTGGTGGGTGCTCTCCACCCTCGGTGTGTTGCTGGCCACCGTCGACGCCGTCACCATGTGGCTGCCTCTGCGGCTCAGCCAGCTGGCGTGGCTTGCCATGGTGGCTGCGCTGCTGCTCAGCCTCACCCTCGGTGCCCACTGGTCGACCGCGCTGCGAGCCGTCACGGGCGCGGCGCTGGCCGGGTTGCTCTATCTCGCGGTGTGGCTGGTCTCGCGGGGCGGGTTCGGTTTCGGCGACGTACGCTTCGCTCCCCTGGTTGGCGTGACGACGGCCGCGCATTCCTGGTCCCTGCTGATCTGGGCGATGCTGCTCGGCAGCGTTATCGGCGCCCTGTACGGGGTGCTGCGGTTCGCCCGCCGACGCAGCGGACCGTTCCCGTACGCCCCGGCAA
>JBKPNA010000140.1:0-6770 GCA_046765695.1 Actinomycetota bacterium
GTGTTGTGGAGTATCCGTTGCTGGGCCGGGTTCGGGGCCGTTTCTCCACCGGGCCGTTGACTGTGCGTACCACCGACCCGTTCGGCCTGGTCCGGCTGGACCGGCAGTTCGTCGCCACGACCGAGGTCATGGTGACCCCGCGGGTGGTGCCACTGCGGGCGATCCGGACGATCGGCGGCGGCGGCAACACCGGCGAGGCACGCCCGCACCGCATCGGGGTGGTTGGTCAGGACGATGCTCTGGTCAGGGAGTACCGGCAGGGCGACGACGTGCGCCGGATCCACTGGCGCTCGACGGCCCGCTTGGGGGATCTGATGGTGCGCCGCGAGGAGCAGTCCTGGGATCCCAGCGCCAGCATCGTGCTCGACTCCCGTAGCTCCGCCCACGCCGGCAAGGGGATGCACAGCTCGCTGGAGTGGGCGGTCTCGGCGGCAGCATCCATCGGCATTCATTTCCTGGACGACGGTTTCGGCATCGAGATCTACGAGGCGGACGGACCGCTGCACATCAGCGGCAGCATGGGACAGCACAGCTCGGCGTCCGCCGAGCTGGTACTCACTCGGTTGACAGACCTCAAGACCCGCACGACCACGACCTTGCGGTACGCCGTCGAATCGGCGGCCATCGATCGTCCGGGCCAGCTGGTGATCGCGATCCTCGGCCGGATGACGGCCGCCGAGGCCAACACCCTGCTGCGTCTCCGGCGCAGTCGTGCGCAGGGCCTGGCGATGATGCTGGACGTCGACACGTTCGGCGAGCAGCCCGATACCGATCAGCAGCGCGCGCAGCACCAACTGGCCGCTCAGATCCTCCGCGACAACCAGTGGCTGGTGATCGAGGTGACCCGGAGCATGGGCGTGGCGCAGGCCTGGTCGGCTCTCGAGCAGCTCAGCAGGGCCGCCTGATGAGGCCCAGCGATCGCAACGGCGTCGCCGTGATGCTCTCCGTCGCACTGGCCTGCGTGACGTTGCGACCGCTGACCTCCGACGGAAGCTACCTCGGTCTTGGCTGGGTGCTGATCGTTCTGATCGGCGGCTTCAGCGTCGCGATGCGGCGACTGCGGATCGCTGAGTCCTCGGTGCTGATCGTGCAGGTCGGGATCTGGGTGCTGTACTCGCTCGGTCTCAGCCTGATGACGCCGAGCAGCGACCTCCCGTGGTATGTGCGCTACGTCGACCTGTGGGCCGCGGGTGTCGAGCACATGCGCACCCAGGCCTCACCGATGGACCCCAACGACGGCACCCGGCTGATCTTCGTCACGATCATCGGCCTGATCATGATCATGACGGACCTGCTGGTCAGCGGCATCCACCGGCCGGCCTGGGCGCTCGCGCCACCTGCCACGCTGTTCTTGGTCCCGGCCCTGGGTTTGGGTACCGACACCGGGCTGGTCAGCTTCGCTCTCATCGCCATCGGTTACCTGGCGATCCTGGTCGCCGACGGGCTGAACACCGCAGGGCGCTGGATCCGTGGACTCTCCCGTGATTCGGCCGTCGGCTTCGGCGAGGCCGGTCCGGTGGTGTGGCGCGCGGCCGCGTACCTGGCCGTGCCCGCACTGATCAGCACCATCGTGCTCGGCATGGCACTGCCGACCCTCTCCCTTCCCGGCTTCGGGTTCGGCCCCGGCAGCGGCAACGGGCCGCTGCAGCTCACCGACCCCACCCTCGACATCCAGCGGAACCTGAACCAGCCGACCGATCGCACCGTCATCGAGTATCAGTCCGACGGCAAGGGTGGGGTCTACCTGAAGATGGCCACCCTGCCGCACCTCACCGCGGCCGGCTGGGGCAACGTTCAGATCAACTTGAGTTCGGGCAACCAGCTGAGCGAGGTTCCGGGCCTCGCCGAGTCGCCGGCTGCACGGCGTACCACCAACATCCACGTCCGCGACTTCGGCTCGCAGTACCTGCCGCTGCCGTACGCGACCCGCAGCTTCCGGGCCGACGGCGAGTGGCGCTACGACCCGGACAGCCTGGTGGTCATCAACGCCGACAGTCGGCCACAGGAGTTGCGGGGCTTGTCGTACACGGCGGTCAGCGTGGACGTCGCGCCGAGCGCCGACGACCTGCGGGATGCGGCAGCCGGCAACCCGGCCGACGCCGATGTCACCGCACAGATCCCGGAGGATCTGCCTCAGTCGCTGATCGACGAGACCCGGCGGGTCATCAAGAACGCCGACACACCCGCCGCCAGGGCTGCCGCGATCCAGCGCTACCTGCGCAGTTCGCAATTCTCCTACAGCACGATCCAGCTGCCCGGCAGCGGCTATGACGCGTTGGAGAGGTTCCTGCTGAAAGACCACACGGGCTATTGCGAGCAGTTCGCCTCGGCGATGGCGATGATGGCCCGGGTGGCGGGCATTCCCTCCCGGGTCTCGGTGGGCTTCCTGCCGGGAAGACGTGACGGCGATGTGTGGAAGGTGTCGATCCACAACATGCACGCCTGGCCTGAGCTGTACTTCGCGGAGTACGGCTGGGTCCGCTTCGAACCCACCCCCGCCGGCGTGACCGGCCAGCCACCGGCCTGGACGCTGGCGCCCGATGACAGTCCGGTCGACGAGCCGACCGCAGATCCGTCGGCCTCCGCATCGGCCCAGCCATCGGTGAGCGCCGGTCCCGATCAGGCACCCGAGGACCCGAACGCTCACGCAGGCGCTGCCCAGTCGGGTTGGGGCAGCAGAGTGCTCTGGATGGTTGCCGGACTGGTGGGATTGCTGATCTTGGCCGCACCCGCGACCATCCGGGTGCGGCGGCGTACGGTCCGGCTCAACGGCGAGGGCGCAGCCGAGGACCGGGTCGAGAGCGCCTGGGCCGAGATCCGCGACACCGTGGTCGACCACGGTGGTTCGTGGCCCAGCGGATCACCCCGAACCATCGGTGCCGAGCTGGCCTCGCGGCTGGAACATGACGAAGCGGACTCGATGGGGCGGGTGGCGACGCTGGTGGAGCGGGCCCGGTACGCCCGGACGTTCGCCGACCACGACGCGGCACGTCAGCTGCCGGCGGTGACGCACGAGATACGCCGTGGGATCGCGGCGCCGTCGGGCCCGGTGCGCAAGCTGCGCGCGGTGCTGCTGCCGCGCTCGTTGTTCCGGCGCAAGGCGCGCTAGCGAGCAGCCAGCGGAAAAGCTACCCGAGTCGCTGCCAAGCGCCGCGACACGCAGAGCATGGCTGAAACGCGGGAAGCGGATTCAGGCTGTGGGCCGCACATGCATGCAAAACGCCCCACCGAGGCGGTGGGGCGTCACGCCTTAGCGGCTCAGAAGCCCTCGTCGCGGCGGCGCCGCCAGCGCTCCTCCATCCGATCCATGAAGTTCTGGCCGTCGACCGACCGGGATCCTTGTGACGTCTTGGCCCGGTCGCGACCACGGCCAGGATCGGCACTGCTCCCCACGTGCTGCCAGGAGTAGATGGCGGTGACGGCGGAGGCGACCATGATCATGAAACCGAGCACGCTGAGCACCGGAGTCACCGAGATACCGGCGATGAGGAGGCCTAACCCGGCGAAGAAACAGACACCAGCCAGAGCTGCGCGACGTCGATGCACCCGTCGCACGCCGGTGCCACGGAGGGCGTTGACGAGCTTGGGGTCCTCGGCCGCAAGCGCGGCCTCCATCTGCTCGAGCAGCCGCTGCTCCTCATCCGAGAGGGCCACTGGCCACCTCCCCATGGGTTTCGTCGTACGCGTTCGTCATGATACGCGTCACCACATACGAGGAGTGTCCGGCATCCGGAGTGGATACTCGGACCCACTTCACTGTGGTGTCGTGCAGCATGCCGTCGTCCCTGCTGGGTCGAACTGGAATCAGTTTAGGTTGCAGTCGGCGCATGTGAAACCCAAACGGCCAATTGCCGATCACAGTTCGAACAGGTCTCTACGGACATCTGCAGATTCGATTCCACAGGCTCAGCGAGGCACGGCCAGGACGGCACGCTGGACGGCGGTCCGACCGTACTTCCGGACCGCCCCGTCGGCCGCCTGGTCCGCCTCACGCCAGCCGAACTGAGGGTCGGTCAGCTGGGGTTGGCGGTAGGCCTGGTCGGCATCGACCAGCTGTTGCACCCGCACTCCCACCCGGCGGATCCGAGCGCGGTCCAGACCCAGGCGGTCGTAGAGAGCCAGAGCCGCGACATAGATCTCCTCGGTGACATCGGTCGGGCTGGGCAGAGTGGTCGAGCGGGTGAGGTCGGTGAAGTCGGCGAATCGCACCGAGATCGCGACCGTGCGGCCGAGTACCTGCTGCTTGCGCATCCGGTACGCCGTCCGGTCGGCCATCCGCAGCAACTCCCGCCTGACCACCCGCGAGTCGGTGCTGTCGGCGGCGAAGGTCTGCTGTGACCCGACGCTGCGCTCAGGTATCTGCGGCACCACCCGCCGAGAGTCCCGACCCCACGCCAGCTCGGCCAGCATCGCGCCGGCATGCGGGCCGAAGGCACGCCGCAGCGTGCCCCGAGGCGTGTGAGCGAGATCACCGACGGTCTGCAGCCCCAACCGGTGCAGCTTCTCCGTGGTCGACGCCCCGACACCCCACATGGCCTGCACCGGCAAAGGGTGCAGAAACGCCTCGACCCGATCGGGGGGCACCTCCAGCACCCCGTCCGGCTTCGCTGCGCGGGAGGCAACCTTTGCGACGAACTTCGTCGGTCCGATCCCCGCCGAGCAGGTGATCTGCTGTTCGTCGGCCACCACGGCGCGGACGTACTCCGCGATGCCGGCCGGCGGACCGAACATGGCGACCGAGCCGGTCAGGTCCAAGAAGGCCTCATCGATGGACGCCGACTCCACGACGGCCGTGACCGAGCGGAACACCGCACCGATCGCCTTCGACACGGCGGTGTAGCGATCGAAGTCCGGATCGACGAAAGTCGCTCGCGGGGCTAGCCGGCGCGCCTGGCCGGAGGGCATCCCCGACCGCACACCGAGGGCGCGTGCCTCATACGTCGCGGACAGCACGACGCCGCGCGGGAAACCACCCACGATCACCGGAGTGCCGCGCAGTTCGGGCCGGTGGCGGACCTCGACGGAGGCATAGAAGGCGTCCATGTCGACGTGCATGATGATCCGGCCCGGCCCTGCCATCTTCGCAGTTTATCGAACAAGTGTTCTTAAATGCCAGTTCTATGCCTGGTTTTGGGCGAGCACATGAACATGGGGCGCAAGCGCCCGAAAGGCCGGGTCGGTACTGATCTCCGACTCGAGGGCGGCCAGCTCGGCATACGCACCAGGCTCGGACTCGATGACCCGCTCGGGCACCTGATCCGCGATCGCCCCGATGCCGTGACTGGCGAGCACGGTGAACCCGGCCTGCTCGACGATGCGGATCACCCGCTCGTAGTCGAACCGGCTGGGATCGGCATAACTGCGCCGGGCCAGCGCGAGGTGCCCGGCCAGCGCCTGGGTCAGCACCAGCGAGTGTCGCTGAGCCACCAGCAGGCTGAGCACCCCGCCTCGGCGAAGAGCCCCGGCCATTGCCTGGAGTGCCTCCTCCGGCGCCTCCAGCACCTCGAGGACCCGATGACAGAGCACCGCGTCGGCCTCGTGAGCCGGAACGAGGTCCGCGAGACCCGCAGCGTCACCCTGCAGTGCCGCGATGAGGTCGGTCACCCCTCCATCGGCCGCCCGGCGCTCCAGCGACGCGAGCGCATCGGGACTCGGATCGATCACGGTCACCCGATGGCCGCGTTCCGCCAGCGGAATTGCCATACCCCCGGTCCCACCGCCGACATCGACAATGTCGAGCGGTCGCCACCCTCCGGTGACCAGACCGTCCAACTGGTCGTTGAGCAGCTGCAGGAGATGGGACTGCGACACCGATCGGCGACGGCCCAGCTCGATCATGCCAGGAACGATAGTTGCCGGCATCAGCCCGCGGGACGACAACCCCCAAGCGCTTGCTAGCTCACCGAACGCTCCACGACGAGCAGGAACGAGCGGGCGTCCCGAACCAGGTCATCCGCCTCCCGTGCGCTGACAACCGTGCGTTGGCCGGAGCGGATGGCGTCACGCTTCTCCTCGGTGGCGGCGAAGAATGCGGCCCATTCGGCGAACTCGGGCGCCACCTCGGCGACCAACCGCCACGCGTTTCGCGGTCGGCCCGGCTGCCGGGTCGGGGTCGACCCGGCGCGCACCCGGAGGACGATCGCCGCAACACGAAGAGCGGCCAGGTGAGCGGCCAGAAACCGTTCCGCGGGGTCGGTGGCGAGCTCTGCGTCATGGATCGCAGCGTGCGCTCGCTGCAGATCGGCACGCAGCGAGGCCGGTGACGGCGAGTGCGGGCCGTCGTCGGACTGGTCGGGTAACACGGATTGACTTCCTCGGAGTCGGGCGGACGGTAACCTCGACCCGAGTCGGCGTCCCCGGTACGGACGGGGGTCGAGGTCCATCCGTACCGAGGCAAGCCGGAAGTGCGCGCCGCGAACACGCACTGATCTGAACCCGCGTTTCGACTCTTCCCCAAGCGTCTTATAGAACGCGTGTTCGAACGAGACCAACGTTACACCTAGCGACCGACCGTCCGTCAAGTTACGTCTGAGGTACGAAGCAGTAACGAATCCGCCGCGTTTCGCCAGGTCCCGCCGGTTTAGCAGCTACCCGGCGGCAGTCCACCCGTTTCTCCGCACCCGTCCGCGGCGGGGCCGGCCATGGGGGCGGCGAAATACGCCATCTGGAGCGGTCTCCGTGTTCACTGGCGGCGTATTTCGAATCTCAGGTCTCCAAACGGAGCCAGATCGGGCCACTTCCAACGGCGTTTCTCCGCACAAGGCCACATC
>JBKPNA010000141.1:0-8294 GCA_046765695.1 Actinomycetota bacterium
GACCGTATCGCCAGGCACGCCGGCACCCGCAGCAGCGGGCGGATTGGGCGTACAAGTGCCGGCCGCGCCATGGACCCTGAGGCCGTACGCATGGCGGTGGTCGCCGCCGTCCGGCACGAAGATACCCGCTACGAGGACTTGCTGATGCAGGGCGTTCCGCGACTGGAGGCACGCGAGCAGGTTCGCGGCGACATCGACGCGGTGCTACGCGGTTGGCTCGCTGCGGGCGCGTAGACGCATTGGTAGCGAGGTACTCACACTGCGGCGATGTCGACGAGGTGCTCGATGCCGACGAGGTCGTCCGGGTTGCGGGTATACAGCCGCGCAGAGTGGGCGTGAGCCGTGGCGGCGATGAGCAGATCCATAACTCGGGATCGGGGCTGTCGGCCCCGGGCGACGGTGGCGGCAGCCAGACGGCCGTAGCTGGTTGCAACGGCCTCGTCGACCGGAAGCGCGGTGAATCGGCGCTGAAACTCAAGGAGCCGACGCAATCGCTCGGCCCTCACGGCGCTGTCTGTGGTGATCAGTACCCCGAAGTTGAGCTCGGCCAGCGATACGGCACTGATCGCAAGTTCTCCGTCCAAGGGAGGCACATCGGTCGCGATCATGACGCTGGTATCAAGGACTGCCCTCACCGGGCGTCGTCCCACGGATTGACCAGCGTCTGATCGATCTCGGCTCGATCCCGTGCCCAGTTCGGGTCTGGCGGTCCCTCGAAGCAGTCTGCGACGTCAGACCATTGCTGCCACAGCCTCGGACGTACGGGAACCATGCGCGCCGCGAGCCGACCGGCGACGGTGATGTCTATCACCTCGCCCTGTTCGACGCGTCTCACCACCCCTGAGGCGTCCTGGCGCAGCTCGCGCAGCCCGACTGTTCCCACACAGCCAAGGTAGCATAAGTGCTACATACCGCTCCCTTCGCCGACTTGTCAGAAACTCAGCTCGCTGTAGCTCGCTCAGGTTCTGACAACTCCGGCTTGCCTCCTGACTGGCTCACCACGAACTCGGCGGGACCGCGGATGACATTGCCGCTGCGTCGCCGCAGCCGGCCGGCTCGCTGCAGTCGGGGGAAGCGCTGGACCAGCTGCTGCAGGGCGACGGTCGCCTCGAGCCGCGCCAGTGGAGCACCCAGGCAGTAGTGGATGCCGGCGGAGAACGCCAGGTGCTCGGCCCCGCCCGTACGGAAGATGTCGAAGCGGTTCGGGTCCTCGTACGCCTCCGGGTCGCGGTTGGCGCCGGCAAGATAGAGCACCACGATCGAGCCGCTCGGCACCGCCACCCCGGACAGTTCCACGTCGGTGATCGGAGCTCGGATGGTGCGCTGCACCGGCGGATCCCAGCGCAGCGTCTCCTCTACGGCGGACGCCGCAAGCGAGGAATCTTCCGCCACCGCCTCCCATTGGTCCGGCCGGTCGAGGAGGGCGAGCACGGTGTTGCCGATCAGGTTGACCGTGGTCTCGAAGCCCGCCAGCAGGAGCAGCATGCACAGCGGCGGCAGCTCCTCAGCCGAAAGCTGGTCACCCTCCTTGGCCAGCAGCTGGCTGACGATGTCGTCGCCGGGCTCGCGAAGGCGGTGCTCGAACACCTCCGACAGCACCCGCTTGAGCTGACGGTCGGCGTGGATCAGCCGGGCCACATGCACGACGGACTGCGGCCCGCTGAGGGCGCTGCCGATCGTGGCCCCGTATCGAGCAAAGGCGGCGCTGTTGTCGTCCGGCACCCCGAGCAGATCGGTGATCACCGCGATCGGCACCGGTGAGGCCAGGCCGGAGACGAGGTCCCACGGCCCGTCCTCCGGTTGTGCGTCGAGCAGCCCGTCGACCACCCGTTCGATCCGGCTCCGATACCCCGCGATCGCGTGCGGCGTAAAGGCCGGCGCGACCAGCCGGCGCAGCCTCGTGTGGTCGGGCGGGTCCAGCTCCAGCAGCGACATCTGACCGTCACCGCGGTTGATCGCGCCCTCAGCCCGCACGCCGAACGTCCGGTCGCGCAGCACCTGACGGCAGATGCGGTGGGTCGCAGTCTGGAAGCCGATCAGCGGGCTCGGGATCACCTCCCCGCGCCGGCGTACCTCGTCGTAGATCGGATAGGGGTCGCGACGGCCTTCAGCCAGATGCAGCCGGGCCAAGGGATCGCGCGTGACATGCGCGTGCCAGAGCACCAGTGACCGGACCACGACGAACTCACGCGCCAGGGATACGACAGCGTTCATGAGTCCTCCTCATTTCAACGGTAGCCGGTAGGTGTGACTGGCGGTCCGCCACCAGAGCCACTCCTGCTCCTCCGCCGAAAGGGTGCCGATCAGTTCCGCGTACACCGACCACGCCGCGCCGTAGCCGCCGTACGGGACGGTGAGCGGCCAGTCGCCGCCGTACATCAGCCGGCGCGGCCCGAAGAGCTGCAACGCAAG
The DNA here is from genome assembly GCA_046765695.1 of Actinomycetota bacterium. Taxonomy (GTDB): domain Bacteria; phylum Actinomycetota; class Actinomycetes; order Propionibacteriales; family Propionibacteriaceae; genus Microlunatus. The sequence continues at coordinate 2,413 of JBKPNA010000141.1, forward strand.
ATCGAACACGGGCCGGAGCGCGGCCGCGGTGAACGGCTGACCCGGAGCCTGCAGCCCGGACACCTTGGCGACCGTGTTCGGGGATGCGGCGACGGCGGTCAAAGTGCGGGCCCAGGCATCCATCTCGCTCGTGCCGCGCGGCGGCTTCGCAAGGTGGTCGACGACCACGGTCAGTTCCGGCAGCGCCTCCGCAAGGTCGGCGACGGCGGCCAGGTGCCGGGGCCAGGCGTCCGGCACGTCGTACGCCAGGCCGCGGCGGGCGACCTCGGCCAGTGAGGTTCGTACCGGCGGAAGGCTGAGGAAGTCGTCCCGCGGGTCGTCGTGCACCAGGTGCCGTACGCCGCGGAAGGCGGGCGCCTGCTGCCAGCGGTCGAGGGCCGTCGTGGCCGCGGCCGGGTCATCGAGCGGCGCCCAGCCGACCACGCCGGCGACGAAGGCGTGCCGCGCGGCGACATCGAGCATGTACTCGGTGTCGCGAAGGGAGTCCTCGGCCTGGACCAGCACCACCTGGGTCACCTCGGCTTCGGCCAGCGCCGCGGCCGCCCGCTCGGGCCCGTACGTCTGGTGCAGCACGCCGTGCCGCGGGCCGAGCCAGGCGTACGCGCTGACCGACAGGTCCCAGACATGCAGATGAGCGTCGATCATCGGCGTCATCCGATCAGGCCCTCGGCCCTCAGCCGCACCCACAGCTCATCCGGCACCGGTTCGGCCATCCGGGCGATCGTCTCCCGGATCTGCGTGGGGTTGGCGGCGCCGGTCACCACCGTCCGGATGACCGGTTCGCGAAGGGGAAAGTGCAGTGCAGCAGTGGGTAGTGCGACGTGATGCTCGGCGCAGATCGCGGCCAGCCGCCGGGCCCTGGCGATCATTTCCGCGGGGGCCGGCGCGTACTCGTAGTAGCCGTCGTCCGGCACTACCTCGGCCGCCAGCAGGCCGGAGTTGAACACCGACGCGCAGGCGATGCCGATGCCTTGCCGGCGGCACTCGGGGATGACGTCAGCGGCCAGCGGCTGCTCCAGCAACGTGTACCGACCGGCGGCCATCAGCAGATCCGGGATCCCGGTACGAGCGGCGGCCAGCAGCGCGGGCACGTTCCCGGACCCAATGCCGACCGTGTCCACCAGGCCCTCGTCGCGCAGCGCGGCGCAGGCAGGCAGGCCGACTGCGATCCCCTCCTCGAGGTCGTAGCTCTGCGGGTCGTGCAGATACAGGATGTCGACCTGGTCCAGGCCGAGCCGGGTCAGCGACTCCTCAAGGCTGGCCCGCACTCCGGCTGGCGTGGGGTCCCAGACCCGGCGGGTCGTCGCAGGCACGGCGAAGTGCTCGTCGTCCTGCCGGTTCTCGCCGCCGGGGTTGGGCCGGAGCAGCCGCCCGGCCTTGGTGGAGAGGACGTACTCCTCCCGCGGCTTGGTCTGCAGGAACGCGCCCAACCGCCGTTCCGCCAGGCCGAGGCCATAGTGCGGGGCGGTGTCGAAGTAGCGGACGCCGCCGTCCCAGGCGGCTTCCATGATCGACCAGGAGACGTCGTCGGACATCGCGCGGTGCAGGTTGCCGAGGTCGGCCGAGCCGAGGGACAAGGGGCCGAGGTCGAGGCGGTTCACGTACTCGATCATCGCCCCCGGTCAGGCTCGCTGCCGCTTCGGGGACGTGAGGAACGTTTTGTGCACACGTCTTGCTCGCAATCGCTGCAGCCCGCGCTCGCCGGGAGTACAACTGCTGCAAGGGCGCAGCCCTGGGGAGGTGAGGGCAATGGGGCCCGATCTCGTGGTAGCGGTGGTAGGGGCTACGGGCCGGCAAGGCGGCGCCGTTGCTCGGCACCTGCTCGAAGGCGGGTGGCGGGTCCGCGCCTTGACCCGCCGTCCGGATTCGGTGAAAGCGCGGCGGCTGGCGGAATCGGGCGCAGATGTTGTCCGTGCCGAGATGGCCGATGTCGCGACGCTCCATGCCGCCTTCCGCGACGCCTACGGCGTGTTCAGCGTGCAGAATCCAATGACCGGCGGTGGGGTTGAAACCGAGGTCCGACACGGCAAGAACGTCGCTGCTGCGGCCAAGGCGATGGGTGTGCAGCATGTGGTCTACGGCTCCGCCGGGACTGGCGTTCCCGGCACGGGAGTGCCGGAGTGGGAGTCCAAACTGGCCGTGCAGGCGCACATGGAAGCCCTTGGCCTGCCGATTACCGTGCTGCGGCCAACCGCCTTCATGGAACTGATGACTGACAAGGCGTTCTTCCCGCCGGTCTCGACGTGGCATCTGATGCCAAAGCTGATGGGTGCTGACCGGCGAATCCCGTGGCTGGCCGTCGACGAGCTCGGAGCTATTGCGGCCCGCGCCTTCCGCGAGCCGGATCGGTTCGTCGGCAAGGAACTACGCCTCGCCGGGGACCTTCAGTCCATCGCCGAATGCAGGGCGACCTGGGCGGAGGTCGTTGGCCGGCCGCCACGACCGTTTCCGATGCCGGTGTGGCTGTTCGAGAGGTTCGTCGGCACCGACCTGACGACGATGTGGCGATGGTTACGCAGCGGGACTGTCGATGCAGATCCGTCCAAAACCCAGCGGATCCTGCCCGGCGTGTCCACGGTGCGGGAGTGGCTGATGAGGCGGCATGCCGCTCCCGCGTAGTGGAGGCGGTTATTCGGGCCGGAACTCGTACTCCGCCAGGGACCCCACCTGCATCTCGGTGGACGCCCCGGGCAGCCGCGGCGCCGCATAGCGGCCGCCGGTCACCCGAACTGGGTCCACGAAGTGCTCGTGCAGGTGGTCCACATACTCGATCATCCGGCCATCCGTGGTGCCGGACACCGCCACGTAGTCGAACATCGACAGGTGCTGCACCGCCTCGCACAGTCCCACGCCGCCGGCGTGCGGGCAGACCCGTACGCCGAACCGGGCCGCAAGCAGCAGGTTCGCCAGGTTCTCGTTGACACCGGCCACTCGGGTGGCGTCGATCTGCAGCACCGAGCAGGCCCGCAGCTGCAGGAACTGCTTGGTCAGCACCCGGTTGGCCAGGTGCTCCCCGGTCGCCACCGGGATGGGGGCGATGCCGCGGGCGATGGCGGCATGACCGAGCGCGTCGTCGGGACTGGTCGGCTCCTCCACCCACGCCAGCTCGGGGTCGTCGAGCGCCCGTATCCAGGCGATCGCCTCGTCGACGTCCCAGCGCTGGTTGGCATCGACCGCGATCGCGACGCCCGGCCCGCAGGCGGTCCTGGCGATGGCCAGCCGCCGCCGGTCGTCGGCCAGGTCGGCACCCACCTTCAGCTTGACCTGACCGAAGCCGTCGGCCACCGCCTCCCGGCACAGCCGGTCGAGTTTCTCGTCGTCGTAGCCGAGCCAGCCGGGAGAGGTGGTGTAGCCGGGATAGCCCTCGGCGAGCAGCCGCTCGGTACGTTCGGCCCGACCCTGCTGCGCGGCGGCGAGCATGTCGCGTGCCTGCTCGGGAGTGAGCGCATCGGTCAGGTAGCGGAAGTCGACCAGGTCGACGATCTCATCCGGGCTCAGCCCGGCCAGCAGCTGCCACAGCGGCAGCCCGGCCCGCTTGGCCTTCAGGTCCCACAGCGCGTTGACGACGGCGCCGATGGCCATGTGCATGGCGCCCTTCTCCGGGCCCAGCCAACGCAGCTGGGAGTCGTGCACCAGCTCGCGCCAGGTGCCTCCCATGTCGGCCAGCAGTGGTTCGAGCGGGCGACCGAGCAGGTGGGTGTCCACCACCGTACGGATTGCTGCGACCTGCGCGTCGTTGCCGCGGCCGATGGTGAACACGAACCCGTGGCCCTGCAGCCCGTCATCCGCGTCGGTACGGACCCGGAGATACGCCGCGGAGTAGTCCGGATCGGGATTCATGGCGTCCGAGCCGTCCAGGAACCTCGAGGTCGGGAACCGCACATCGAAGATGTCGGCGGCAATAGCTCGGCTCACGTTCGGACCATACTGCCGAGATCGTGAAGGGTGCTGCGCCGACTACGCCACAGGATCCTTCACAATCTCTGGGCGTTAGGCTGCTGGCGCCGGCGCACAGCCGGACATGCCGGAATTCGAGGGGTGACCGCGTGAAGTTTGCTCGCCTGGGCGCCGTCGGTGCGGAACGGCCGGTACTCCTCGCGGATGGCCGAACCTACGACCTGAGCGGTCTCACCAACGACATCACCGGCAGTTTCTTGGCCGGCGGCGGACCCCAGCAGGCAGCCTCGGCGCTGGCCGCCGGGGACCTGCCCGAGATCGAGACGGCCGAGGGTTTGCGCGTCGGAGCGCCGATCGCCCGGCCCGGTGTGGTGATCGGTATCGGTACCAACTACGCCGCGCACGCCGCGGAATCCAATCTGCCCCAGCCCGAGCACCCGGTGATCTTCTACAAGCCGCCGAACACCGTCGTCGGGCCGAACGACGAGGTCGCCATCCCGCGCAACAGCGAGAAGACCGACTGGGAGGTGGAGCTCGGCGTGGTCGTCGGACGGCTGGCGTCCTACCTCGACGGGCCCGACGAGAGCCATTCTCACATCGCCGGGTACGTGCTCGCCGACGACATCTCGGAGCGGGCCTTCCAGTTCGAGGTGTCCGGCGGGCAATGGAGCAAGGGCAAGGCCGCACCCGGTTTCACGCCCGTCGGACCTTGGCTGGTGACCCCGGACGAGATCGACGACACGGATCTGGAGCTCTGGAGCTGGGTTAACGGGGAGCCGCGGCAGCACTCGAGCACAGGGGACATGATCTTCAACGTCTCGCACCTGGTCTGGCACCTCAGCCAGTTCATGACCTTGGAGCCGGGCGACCTGATCCTGACCGGGACCCCTGAAGGTGTCGCGTATTCCGGCCGTTTTCCGTATCTCCGGGAAGGCGACGTCGTCGAGTTGGAGGGCGCCGGGCTGGGTCGGCAGCGCACCCCATTCGGCGCGCCGGTGCTGGCGTAACCGTGAGCGAGTTCGACGGTCTGGTCGCGGCGGTCACCGGCGGAGCGTCGGGGATCGGCGCGGCGACCGTACGCGTTCTGCGGGACCGCGGCGCAAAGGTGGCCGTGCTGGATCTGAATGCGGAGCCGGAATCGACGTCCGAGCACGACCTGGCGGTGATCACGGATGTCTCCGACGACGCCTCGGTCCGGGCCGCGATCGACCGGGTGGCCGGCGAGCTGGGCGGGCTGGACATCCTGGTCAACTGCGCCGGCATCGGCGCCCAAGGCGACGTGACGGCCAACGACGACGACGAGTGGCTGCGGGTGCTGCAGGTAAACCTGATGGGCGTCGTCCGCTGCTGCCGTGCCGCGCTGCCGCACCTGCGCCGGTCGGCGGCGCCGGCCATCGTCAACATCGGCTCCGTCGCGGCGACGGCCGGGCTGCCGGAGCGGGTGGTCTACTCGGCCACGAAGGGTGCGGTGCTCGCCGCCACCCGGGCGATGGCAGCCGACCACATCCGGGAGGGCATCCGGATCAACTGCGTCCATCCGGGCACCGCGCAAACACCGTGGATCGACCGGCTGCTGGCCAAGACCGACGACCCCGCGGCAGAGCTGGCCGCGCTGAACGCCCGCCAGCCGCACGGCCGGCTGGTCACCGCGGAGGAGGTCGCCGACGCAGTGGCGTACCTGGCCAGCCCGCGCTCCGGCTCCACCACCGGCATCGGGCTGGCCGTTGACGGCGGCATGCAGGAGCTACGGCTTCGGCCGCGCGACTGAGCAGTCTGCTTTCCACTTCGCTGCCTTTGCTCCTACTCCGCTGCCTCTGCGGGGGCAGCGAGGTATGGGTAAGGGCAGCGAAGTGGAATGGTTAGCACTTGATGAGCTATAATTCCGCTTCTCCCGCGATCCCACTGATTCTCGTTGTCTCCGGGTCTGAGTACGTTCGTGAGCGACGCGTCCGCGACATCGCTCGCCGGTTCGGCGCGGATTACAG
>JBKPNA010000142.1:0-5718 GCA_046765695.1 Actinomycetota bacterium
TCGGCTTCGTCACCGCCGACGGACGGCCGCTGGTGGCCCCGGTCTGGTTCGTGGTCGAGGGCCCGGACGAGGCTCCGGAGCTGCTGTTCAACACGGGGCGCGACACCGCGAAGGGGCGCGCCGTGCTGCGCGACCCCCGGCTGTGCCTGTGTGTCGACGAGGAGGCGGCGCCGTACGCGTTCGTGCAGGTCCAAGGCGAGGCCACGATCAGTGAGGAGCCCGCGGAGCTGGTCCGCGCGGCGACCGCGATCGCCGCCCGCTACATGGGCGTGGAGCGGTTCGAGGAGTTCGGCCGGCGCAATGCCGTGCCCGGCGAGCTGCTCGCCCGGCTCCGCCCGATCCGGGTGCTGGCCAACATGAACATGACCGCCTGACCGCCCGCTCGCCGGGCTCGGGAGATCAGGACTCCGGGTCCCAGCCCGCGGCCAGCCGGCTGATCTTCTCCGCGTAGTCGCGGGCGGCCACGGACGGGTCGTCGGCCCGCCCGGCGGCCACCCCGATCAGGAACGCGGTCACCGGCGCGCCGGGGCGGCTCACCCCGTGGGCGACGTCCGAGGTCATGTCGAGCACGGTGTCCACCAGCCCGACGCTCTCCAGCGCACCCTCCAGGCCCAGCTCGCGGCTCACCGCGGTGACCCAGGCGGACAGGGCATCGGCATCATCACTCGGCACCCTGGCGACACTAGTGCCCGATCGAGGTCGCCGCCGCCGGAGCCGGCGCTCCGGGACCTCCGGATCAGCCGCCGAACAGGGCCGGGATCTTGATCACCAGCTGGTAGACGCCGTAGCCGAACGGGATCAGCACCCACAGCCAGAGCAGCCCGATCAGCGCCGGGTGCAGGCCGCCCTCGGCGCGCGCTTCGGTGCTCAGCTCGCTCATGCCTTCGCTCCTGCCATTGTGGTGGCCGCGTCGTTGCGCGGCTCGTGGAACCGCTCGTTGACCGGCCGGATGAGCTCGTTGCAGACGAAACCGATGACCAGCAGTCCAATCATGATCAGGAATGCGGTGGTGTAGCGACCCGGACCCTGCACGCCGGCCGCGATGCGGGCGTCCGCGATGGCGTTGACGATCAGTGGCCCGAGCACACCGGCGGTGGACCAGGCGGTCAGCAACCGGCCGTGGATCGCGCCGACCTGGTAGGTGCCGAACAGGTCCCGCAGGTAGGCCGGCACGGTCGCGAAACCGGCGCCGTAGAAGGACAGGATGAAGATCGCGCAGACCAGGAACACGACCCGGTTGGTGTTCGTCGTGAGCATGACCGTGAGGTAGAGCAGCGCACCGACACCGAGGTAGATCCGGTACATGTTCTTGCGGCCCAGGTAGTCCGACAGCGACGACCACAGGAGCCGGCCCAGCGAGTTGGCCAACGACAGGATGGACACGAACCCGACGGCCGCTGCCGCGATGGTGGCGGCGGGCCCGGCGTCGCTGAAGAAGTCGATGAAGATCGGGTTGGCACGTTCGAGGATGCCGATACCCGCCGTGACGTTGAAGCAGAGCACCACCCACAGCAGCCAGAACTGCGGCGTCTTGATCGCGTTACGCGCCGAGACGTTTGCGCGGGTGATGAGCGTGCCCTGCCGGGTCTGGGACGAGTCCCATCCGAGCGGCTTCCAGTCATCGGCCGGTACCCGGATCAGCAACCACCCGACCGACATGAACACCGCATAGATCAGGCCCATCGTCAGGAACGTCAGCGCGATTCCGTGGACGTCGGGGTCGGGGCCGGATCCGCCGAACGCACTCAGCAGCTGGCTGGTGAGCGGCGAGGCGATGAGAGCGCCACCACCGAACCCCATGATGGCGATACCGGTGGCGAGGCCGGGCCGGTCGGGAAACCATTTCATGAGGGTGGACACCGGCGAGATGTAGCCGATACCGAGCCCGATGCCGCCCACGAATCCGTAGCCGACCACCACGAGCCAGTACTGCGAGAAGTACAGGCCCAGAGCCGAGATCAGGAACCCGGCGACGAAGCATGCCGACGACACGGTCATCGCCCAGCGCGGTCCGTTGGCGTCGACCTTCGTACCGAAGAGGGCCGCCGACACGCCGAGCATGATGATGCCGAGCGTGAACGGCAGTGCGCTCTCGACGCCGGAGATGCCGAGCCCGTTCTCCAGCGGCGGCTTGAACACGCTCCAGGCGTAGGCCTGCCCGATGGCCAGGTGGATCGACAGCGCCGCGGGCGGAACGAGCCACCGACTCCACGTCGGTGGAGCCACAATCCGCTCCCGTTGCAGGAACCCAGCTGCCATGACCGTCCCCTTGCTTTCGCCCACGTGCCTTTGACCTCAGCACACGTTCGCGTGAACCTAGGAGGATCTTGTTGCCAAAGCAACTCGTGTGAGCGGGGAGCTGGCGCGCTCAATAGAACAATTCAGACACAAGATCGGACACATACGACGAAAACCGGCCCCGCGAACGGGGCCGGCCTTCGTTTTCGTGACCTGAGTGTTAGGCGGAGCGTTCGCGGCGCTCGCGACGCGGGGGCACCCGCGGCACGATGGTGGGGTTCACGTTCTCCCGCACCGTCTGCTCGGTGACCACGACCTTCGCCACGTCGTCGCGGCTCGGGATGTCGTACATCACCGGCAGCAGCACCTCTTCCATGATCGCCCGCAGGCCGCGAGCGCCGGTGCCGCGCAGGATGGCCTGGTCGGCCACTGCCTCGAGCGCGTCGGCGGTGAACTCCAGCTCCACGCCGTCCATCTCGAACAGCTTGTGGTACTGCTTCACCAGCGCGTTACGAGGCTCGGTGAGGATCTTGACCAGGGCGTCCTTGTCCAGCGAGGTGACCGAGGCGACCACCGGCAGGCGGCCGATGAACTCGGGGATCAGGCCGAACTTGATGAGGTCCTCCGGCATGGTGTCGCCGAAGCTCTCAGCAGACTCCAGGTCGCTCTTCGAGCGGATCTCCGCGCCGAAGCCCAGCCCACGCCTGCCCACCCGATCGCCGATGATCTTCTCGAGCCCCGCGAAAGCACCCGCCACGATGAACAGCACGTTCGTCGTGTCGATCTGGATGAACTCCTGGTGCGGGTGCTTGCGGCCGCCCTGCGGCGGGACGCTCGCGGTGGTGCCCTCGAGAATCTTCAGCAACGCCTGCTGAACGCCCTCACCGGAGACGTCGCGGGTGATCGACGGGTTCTCCGACTTGCGGGCGATCTTGTCGACCTCATCGATGTAGATGATGCCGGTCTCGGCTCGCTTGACGTCGTAGTCAGCCGCCTGGATGAGCTTCAGGAGGATGTTCTCGACGTCCTCGCCCACGTACCCGGCCTCGGTGAGCGCCGTGGCGTCGGCGATCGCGAACGGCACGTTGAGCAGCTTCGCGAGCGTCTGTGCGAGATACGTCTTGCCACAGCCTGTGGGGCCGAGCATGAGGATGTTGGACTTCGAGAGCTCGACGCCATCGCCGTCGGCCCCGCGCCCCTTGTCGCCCGCCTGGATGCGCTTGTAGTGGTTGTATACCGCTACTGAGAGCGTGCGCTTCGTCTGGCTCTGCCCGACGACGTACTGGTCGAGGAAGTCATGGATCTCAGCAGGCTTGGGGAGCTCGTCGAGCTTCACCTCGCCGGCCTCCGCCAGCTCTTCCTCGATGATCTCGTTGCAGAGATCGATGCACTCGTCGCAGATGTAGACGCCAGGACCGGCGATCAGTTTCTTGACCTGTTTCTGGCTCTTCCCACAGAACGAGCACTTGAGCAGGTCACCGCCGTCGCCGATGCGTGCCATGAGTGCAGACCCCAAATCCCATCTAGCGCTACCCCGTCCGGCGGGCCCGGTAGGAGTGTCCTCGTGACGGTACCCGCCGAACACGTCTCCGCGGGAGCATCAGCGCACCCTGATTCGTGGACGGGTCGGCGGACGGTAGGCGCCGGGGGTCGAAGAACGGCCTCCGACGCACCACCCTGGTTCGACTGTCTGTGTCAGACAGCCGACAGCTTGCGGCTCTGAATGATCTCGTCGACGATCCCGTACTCCTTGGCCTCCTCGGCCGTGAGGATCCGGTCCCGCTCGATGTCTTCGTGCACCTGCTCGGGTGTGCGGCCGGCGTGCTTGGCCAGCGTGGTCTCGAGCAGTCGGCGCATGCGGGTGATCTCCGCGGCCTGGATCTCGAGGTCCGACACCTGGCCGTAGAAGCCCTCGGTGGCCGGCTGGTGAATCAGGATGCGCGCGTTCTGCACCGCGAGCCGCCGCCCCGGAGTGCCGGCGGCGAGCAGCACGGCCGCGGCCGAGGCTGCCTGGCCCAGGCAGACCGTCTGAATGTCGGGCCGGATGAACTGCATCGTGTCGTAGATGGCCATCAACGACGTGAACGAGCCGCCCGGCGAGTTGATGTACATGCTGATCTCGCGGTCGGGGTCGGCCGACTCCAGGCACAGCAACTGCGCCATCACGTCGTTGGCCGACGCGTCGTCGATCTGCACGCCGAGGAAGATGATGCGCTCCTCGAACAGCTTGTTGTACGGGTTCGACTCCTTGACCCCGTAGCTGGTGCGCTCGACGAACGACGGCAGCACGTAGCGCGACTGCGCCGGTGACGGGGCGCCGCCACCCGGCATCTCGAACCTGGTCACCTGGAGCTCCCGTTCTGGCTGGCTGCGTCCGGCAGCTCGCCGGCCCGCGAGATCACGTGGTCGACGAATCCGTACTCCAGCGCCTCCTGTGCGGAGAACCAGCGGTCACGGTCGAAGTCAGCGGTGATCTTCTCGACCGTCTGGCCCGTGTGCGAGGCGATCAGCTCCGCCATCTCACGCTTGTGGCGACGGAACAGCTCGGCCTGGATGGCGATGTCGGACTCCGTACCTCCGACACCTGCCGAGGGCTGGTGCATGAGGATCTGGCAGTGCGGCAGCGCGTAGCGCTTGCCCCGCGTGCCGGCGGACAGCAGGAACTGCCCCATCGAGGCGGCCAGCCCCATCGCGTAGGTGGCCACGTCGCACTCGATGAACTCCATCGTGTCGAAGATGGCCATACCCGCGGTGACCGAGCCACCCGGCGAGTTGATGTACAGCGAGATGTCCGCTTCTGAGTCCTCGGCGGACAGCAGCAGCATCTGCGCGGCGATCCGGTTGGCGATGTCGTCGTCGACCTGCTGGCCGAGCACGATGATCCGCTGCTGCAGGAGCCGCTCGTAGACCGAGTCGGACAACGTCATCGACGTGGGCGCGCCCCGTCGCATCTCCGCTCCGAACGTGCGGTCCGCGCTACGCGGGCCGGTGTCCTGTGGGCTCACTTCACCCTGCCTTCTGCTGGTCAGCTCGCGTGTTTGGTCGGGTTCGACCCTACGCGGACGGGCGGGTGGCCCGCCGCGTACGGCCACGTTGTTCGCTGTGGGCGTGGCGGATCCGGCCCGGGTCAGGAGCCGGAAGGGGCCTTGTCCCCGGAAACGCCGTTTGCAGCCGTGTCCGCGGCGGGCTCCTCAGCAGGACTCTCGTCGGCCGGACCCTCCGCAGCGGAGCTCTCGGCGGTGTCCTCGACCGCGGCGTTCTCGTCGCCGGGCACCTCGGGCGCCTGGTCGCCGTCGTCGTCGTCGCCGAGCACATCGGACAGGTCGACGGCCTGCCCGGACGCGTCGGTGACGGTGGCGGCCCGGACGGCCTGGATCAGCGCCTTGCTCCGGCGAACGTCGGAGTAGATCGCACCGAGCTGGCCGGCCTCCTGGATGCGCTGCACGAACTCCTCGGGCGCCATCTGGTACTGCTGGGCCT
>JBKPNA010000143.1:0-9436 GCA_046765695.1 Actinomycetota bacterium
GTCCAGTTCGCGCCGCAGGCGATGGAACTCGTCCACGAAATCGGACGGCAGGCAGCGGGTGACGTGGCCGGGGGCGGTCTCCAACAGAGCGGTGTGGGTCGCCTCGACGACCTGCTGCTGGAACAGCGGCTGGATGGCGCCGTAGGTGACGGCTTCCGAGCTGAACAGATAGGCGGTGCCCATCAGGAGGCCTGCCTGGACGCCGCGCTGGGTCAACGGCGCGACCATCGCGGCGACCATGGCGGCGGACCGCTCGTCGTGGATGCCGCCCGCGAAGAAAGCCTGCACCTGCGCGGCGGTCTCGGCCGACTGCCCATCGAGAAATTCCTCGAGGACGCGGAACTGCGCCTCCCACAGCGGAAAGCTGGCTTGCGGGCCGACATGGCCGCCGCACTCGGCGCCCTCGAAGATGAACTTGCGTGATCCGGCCTGCAGGTATTGCTTCAACAGGCCGGGTGATGGCACATGGAGGAAAGAGCTGATGCCGTCCTGCTCGAGCTTCTTGGCATGGGTAGGGCGGCCACCCGCGATGATGGCGTAGGTCGGCCTGATCTCGCGGATCACCTCGATCTGGGCCACCCGGACCTCCTCGGGGGCGAAGCCGAGGACGCCGACGCCCCATGGTCGGTCGCCGAGAGCTTCGGCAGCCTCGGTGAGCATCCGACGCGTCTGCTCGGCGTTGGCCAGGGCCAGCGCGATAAAGGGTAAGGCCCCTTCAGCAGCCACAGCGGCGGCGAAACCTGCTTCATTGCTGACCCGGGTCATCGGTCCCTGAGCGATGGGCAGCGAGATGCCGAGTGCCTGGGCAAGGGCGGACCCGGGCTTGAGCGTCCGGCAGGCACTGTCCGCAGCTTCGGCCTGTAGCACGTCGAGCATGGCATCCCGGATGCCGCGGACCGCCACTGCGGTATCCGGCCAACGATGGAGAAATGCGGCCGCAAGCCAGCCGTCCTGGCCGATTGGGACCAGCCCGGCGGGGTCGTCCCGGCGGCCGCCGAGAGGCAGGCCTCTCCGCTGCCCGATCAAAATGGTCTCGCTACCGTCCATCCGTCGAACGGCGGCGCGTACGTCATCCGACAGCCCGGACTCCGGCATCAGAGCCAATTGGCTGTCGAGAACGACGCCGGCGGCGCCGCCGATCATGCATGCGGCGGCGGTGCGGGGGCCAATGCCGCCCGCCATCCAGATCGGCAACGCCAACGCCTCGTCGGCGATCAACTGCTGCAGCAGGACGAACGAACTCAGGGCACTGACGCGACCACCAGATTCCATACCGCGGGCGATCAGACCGTCTGCTCCGCCGTTGGCGGCGGCGCGGGCTTCCGCGAGACTCGTCACCTCGACGATGACCCGGTACCGGTCTGTCAGTTGCGGGATCGACCACGGCGCGTCCACCGTCAGCACGATCGTGTCCACCCGGCCGCCTCCAGCCGCCGCCACGTCGGCAGGCGAGGCAAGGCAACCGGCGCTGACCCGGACGCCGAGGCTGCCGACTGACCGGCGGGCACACTGCGCCACTGCCCGGAGGGCCCAGGAATCTCCGGTCGAGAGGTCGATGATGCCGAGGCCCTGAGACCGAGCGGTAGCCGTGATCGCATGCGGGCTGGGCTCCAGGCCGGTTCCGCCGCTGATGACGAGAACAAGTTCGTTCATCGTTCGCGTTGTGTTCATCAGACTTCCCCCGGGCAGGACTCATTCCGACGCCTGAGGGTGCAACGGACAGACGTCGTTGAAGCAGCGTTGAACTAGTGGTTTACGGTGATGAGTTACGGTTGCACCGTTGCAACGACGTCCCAGATGTGACGGTCGACCTTCGCATTTGCCGTGTTACTTAGTCAATCCCCTATCTCATGTGAATTCGGTTCGTTCGCCCGACTACACACGGGCGATCCCGCTCATGATGGCCGGAATGGGGTCGCACCAGGGCGCTCTGAGCCGCGATGCGAATACGGCAGCCCATCGAAATTTCTCATGATCGCGGTCGGTCTTGGCGGCGGCACGTTGCCTTGGCGCAACAGATATCAGCAGCCGTCACCGTCTCCATATTGCGCCGAAAAAATAGAGGCTTGGTGCATCAGGACCACTAAGCCTAGAGAAATAGTGGGAAATATCACAGGTGGGCAGGATCAGTTCTGCTGGGCCTTCTCGCCGACCTTCGGTGGCCTGGGTGTCGCCCTGCGGCGGCCTGCGTCCTCCCCACATACCCGACGGCCGGCCCGACTGGACGGGTCGCTGACCGCGCACTTCTTCGCAGCGGCCGTCAGCAAGGTCCATGATCGCCAGCTGGGCGACGAACACGACGCCAGCGAAGCCGACACTGCATTGCTGCTTTCGCGAGGTTCTCTCTGTGGCGGATTGTTCTTAATCCCTGCCGGGCTCATGTGGGGCCCTCCTTGACCAGAACGTCGATATCTGGCGAGCCGAAATCTGAAGCATCGAATCGGAACTTGCGCACGTTCAAAGAGGACGGTTGTTTCAGGGACGCGCATCCTTCACGCGTCAGCACGAATGCTGGAACCTCTTGATTTGTGGGCCGACCGTGGCACTCCTCATTCCGAAAGCGACACCATCTGCGAATCCATCCGTCGGCGGATTCATCTCGTAAATCGGGAACTGCACCAAGGGAACCTTTTGAATCTCTGTGGTGGTCTGCTCGCATTTATCGTCTTCGCTACGGCGTCCCATCAGTCGTGACTGCTGACACCGAATGCTCGGTGCGCCTGCCGGGCGTTCGACCCATCAGGCGCGGCGACGCATCGGCGCTGCGGCTGCAGCCCCCGAGGACGACGCCCTGATGGAACCGTGTCGGCCGCAGTTCCCGTTCGATGCCGATGGATTTGACCCGATTCTTGCGGGCTGTCGCCGGCGTGCTGTATTCAAAGGTCAATTGGCAAAGGTCTCGACCCGAGCCGTGGTCCGTCGTTCGGGTGGATTTGCCACTTGAGGCCCGGTCGACGGAGCGAGCGGTCGATGGTCGGCACAGGGCCGAGCCGTTCAAATGTACTGGCCTTGGCCGAATTTATGTCGGTGAAGCTTGGCCTTGGATCGTGCACGGGCCCCGATCACTGTGAATGAATTCGCACATCCTGGTCCACGGCCTGATCGGTCCTGCCCATCGAAGGCCATCAGCCGCCCGCAGATTCGCCTGTTTCCTGGCGCAAGTTGGCTGGCACAAACCTGTGAAGTAGCGAAGGGCGTCGATAAATCCTCAGGGCGACGCCGGCGTCACGGCGATGACGGCCTCACGTTCTCGATCGTGCCGGATGGAGTCGCCGCCGTAGCCGAGGAGATCGGCGTGCTCCCAGGGGCGTTCGCGGGTGGTGTAGGCGTTCTCCTCGGCCATCCATGAGGCGTAGTCCTCCTGGGACATCTCGCCGTCCGCAAGCCGGGCGAGGTCCCGGGCCAGCCGCGTGGGCTCGTCGGTCTCCACCCAGAGCACCAGATCGAACAGGTCGCGGATCGAGGGCTGGCTTGCCCCCACACCCTCCACCAGTAGGTACGCCAGCGACCCGGGAAGGGTGATCGAACCCGCGCGCGACCGTGCCTGCCACTGCTGGGGCCGGTAGTCCACCGCCGTTCCGGCCCGGACCAGGGGAATAACCGAATCGCGCAGCAGTCCGTCCCAGCTGAAGACACCCTGGTGCCACGCGAGGTCGTCAGTGTGCAGGACCGCGGCGTCCGGCAGCCGGGACGCCAGACCTTCAGCCAGGCTGGTCTTGCCGCTCGAGCTGTGCCCGTCCACCGCCACGACCGCCGGTCTCGCGGATCCACGGGCCTCGACGACCTGCCGGGCAAGATCATCGAGCGTGACGACCCGCCAGGCGAGGTTCACCAGATCTTGACCCGCTGGTTCCCGGCCAGCCAGAGCGCATCGGACTCGGTCACCTCGAACGCCCCGTAGAACTCGGGCAGGTTGCGCACGATCTGGTTGCAGCGGAACTCCGCGGGCGCGTGCGGGTCGGTGGCCATCCGCTGCAGCAGCATCTCCGTGCGGATCTTGCTCTGCCAGATCGCAGCCCAGCTGAGGAACAGCCGCTGGTCCGGCGGGTAACCGTCGATGGATTCAGCAGGTGCCCCGTTCTGGGCGATCTGGAACGCCTGGTACGCGATGGCCAACCCGCCGAGGTCGCCGATGTTCTCACCGATGGTGAGCGATCCGTTGACCTTGTGCCCGGGTGTCTGCTCCGGCTCCAGCATGTCGTACTGGCCGATCAGCGCCGCCGTACGCTGCTCGAACGCCTCCCGGTCCTTCTCGGTCCACCAGTCCCGCAGGGCGCCGTTCCCGTCGCACGTCGAGCCCTGGTCGTCGAAGCCGTGGCCGATCTCGTGTCCGATCACCGCACCGATTCCCCCGTAGTTGACCGCGTCGTCGGCCGCCTCGTTGAAGAACGGCGGCTGCAGGATGGCGGCCGGGAAGACGATCTCGTTCTTCAGCGGGTGGTAGTAGGCGTTGACCGTCTGCGGCGTCATCAGCCACTCTTCCCGGTCGATCGGCTGGCCGATCTTGGACAGCGACCGGTCCAGCTCGAAACTCGCCACCCGCATCACGTTGCCGATCAGGTCGTGCCGGTCGATGGTGAGCTTGCCGTAGTCCCGCCACTTGCTCGGGAAGCCGATGTGCGGCCGGAATTTCGACAGCTTGTCCAGCGCCTGCTCCTTGGTCTCCGCCGTCATCCAGTCCAGGTCGGTGATCGACCGCCGATACGCCTCGATCAGGTTGGCCACCAACGCGTCCATCCGCTCCTTGGCCACCGGGGAGAAATGCCGGTCGACGTAGATGCGGCCCACCGCCTCGCCGAGCGAGCCCTCCACCAGCGCCACTCCCCGCTTCCAGCGCTCTCGCAGCTGTGGGGTGCCGGACAGCACGGTGCCGTAGAACCGGAAGTTCTCATCCACGAACAGGCTGGACAAATAGGGCGCCAGCGAGTTGGTCACCCGCCAGCGCGCCCAGGCCCGCCACGCCGGCATTCGCTCCGGCGTTACCAGCGCCGACACCTCGGAGAAGAAGGAGGGCTGCATCGCCACGAGCTCGCTCATCGCCGTCTCGTCGATCTCGGCGCCGGCCATGAACTGCCGCCAGTGCAGTGCGGGCGCCGCGGCGGTGAAGTCGGCCAGCGTTTGCAGGTTGTACATCAACCGGATGTCGCGGGTCTTGACCTTGTCCCAGTGGGTCGCCGCGATGTCGGTCTCCAGCAGTACGACCTGATCGGCCTGGTCGTCGGCCTCGTGGAGACCCGCCAGCGCGAACGACCGGGCGACATGAGTCCGGTACTCCGCCCGGATCTCCGCGTGCTCGTCCAGCCGGTAGTAGGCCTCGTCGGGCAGTCCCAGCCCCCCTTGCCCGGCGAACATCACGTAGCGGTTCGGGTCGCCCGGGTCCGACTCGGTCTCCACCCCGACCAGTCCGGCCACGCCCCGCCGGGCAAAGCGACCGAGCAGCTGGGCCAGTTCCTCGGCACCGGCGATCGCGTCGATCTCGGCGAACAACGGGGCCAGCGGGGCCGCCTCGGCCGCCTCGATCGTGTCGAAGTCCATGAAGCTGGCATACAGGTCGGCGATCTTGGCCTCGTCCGAACCTGGAGTGCCGCCGTCCAGGGTGGTGATGATGTCGCGTACGGCTTCCTCGGCCTGGTCCCGCAGCCTCATGAACGCTCCAGTTACCGGCTTGTCCGGCGGGATCTCGGCGTCCCGCAGCCAGCGGCCGTTGACGTGGCGGAACAGGTCGTCCTGTACCCGGACGTCGGGGTCGAAGGCGGTGAAGTCGATGGCTGGTGCGGGCACGGCGGGCTCGGTCACCCGGCCATGCTAGCCAGCGGTCCGGCACCGGTCCCTCGGGTGCTTGCGCTCCCCGACTTCAGCGCAGCCAGGCGACTGAGAGCTTCTTGCGGTCGAGCCGGATCGACGCCACCCCGTCACCGGTGACCCGGCCGGTGCAGGTCCCGGATGTGCCGCTGAAGCTGCAGGGGCCGGAGATCCGCACGCGGAGCTTGATGCCGACCTGCGCGGACGAGCCGGACAGCTGGGTCTTGGCCTTCTTGAACGGGTCGGCGCCGAGCTGGGTCCACCTGACGGAGCCGCTGCGGAACCGGTAGACCGAGTTGGTCCAGGAGAACGGGCAGTTCTTCGGCCGAGGGACCCTCGTCCGCAGGCATCCGTCGTAGCTGCGGTTGGCCAGCCGGATCACGGTCTTCCGGCCGTGATCGCTGAGCGTAGGACGCAGGGTGAAGACGTCGGCGTAGGCGTTGGGGTCGGTGATCGTGACGACGTTCTTGGAGCCGTAGCTGACGTGCGGGGAGCCGGCCGTGAAGGCGTACGAGCCCGGCAGCAGGTCGACGTAGTCGGACTTGACCTGGACGCCGTTGATCAGCATGGGGATGGTCGGGGAGCGGACCAGACCGAGGTCGACGGTCTTGCTCACCGTGCTGAGCTTCCAGCCACCGGTGGCCTTCACCACGGCGTAGGAGGTGTGCACGGCCGTCTTGCCGAGCCGGTAGCTCGCGGGCACGGAGGTGGCCTGCTCGTCGGTCACCTGCGGAACGTCGATGGAGGTGATCGGCGCCCGCTTGATCGAGGCGGCCAGCACCCTGTCGGTCATGAACGGGCCGGGCTTGATCGGGTCGGCTGAGTACGACAGGGCCGTGGTGGCGTTGCCGGCCGCCAGCGCCTGGAGGTAACCGGCGACCGCGTCGGAGGCCAGGGCCGCCGGCGGCGCGCTGCTCGGGGCTGCTGAGGCGGTGCCACCCGGCGGCCGGCTCGGTATCGGCTGGGGGTCGACGGTGCGCCGGCTTCGTCCGATCAGCACGGCCGTCATGACGGCGATGAGGATCAACGCGAGTGCGACCACCCCCAGAATGATCAGGGTTCTGCCTCGACGGCTGGGACCGGCGGGCTGAAGTGCCGGTCCCGGTGTGGGTGCGCCGGGCGGACCGACGGGCGCGGGAGCGGGGCCCGGTTGCGGCGCAAACGGGCCGAAGGCGTAGCCGGCCTCACCGGGTGGGGTGCCCTGCTGGGGATAGCCGTATGGTCCTGGCGGTGGTCCCCCCTGACCACCTTGACCGTACGGGCCGGGCTGCGGTTCGTACGGGCTGTTCGAACTCATCGGCGTCTCTCTTCGCTGGTCGGAGACGAGCCTTGGATAGCGGCGATGCTAGTAATCATTCCCGGCCGACGGGACTTCGCTGCCCTCCCAGAAGATCTCGACACGGTAGCCATCGGGGTCGAGGACCTTGATGCTGACGAAGTCCTCGCTGTCCTCGTCCTCCACCAGGGTCTTGCCCGCGGCGAGCAGGGTGCTGCGCAGACTGCGTACCTGCTCGGGTCCGGAGCAGGAGTAGCCGAAGTGCAAGAAGTCATCGGCCGGTGCCCCAACCCCGGGATGCAGGGCCAGCGCGAACCCGTCCGCGTCCCTCAGGATGAGGGTGCCGTCGGGGTAGCTGCGGGCCTGATCCGGGTCGAACCCGAAGTAGTCCTCGTAGAACCGGCGCGACCGCGCCCGATCCGCGACGGTGATCCCGACATGCGCGAACCGCATGGTCAGAGGATAAAAGCCGGCATCCATGATAAGAAGCGGCAGCAGAGTCACGGTGAGATCGAGCGCGATCCGGCGACCGCGCGGAACAGCGGCAGCACGACGTCGTCCACGATCTCCACGACGACCCTGTCGGGGATCGGCGCCCCGTGCACGAGGAAATGGAACCGCAACACCGACAGGCCGGCTTCCAGCTGGGAAGGACTGAGGGTCGCTGAGGACAGCTCGCCCCGTGCTGCCGCACGGCGCACCACCTCGCGTAGCGCGGACACGCTACGGCCGTGCGTGTAACTGCGCAGCTGGCCGGCGAGCTCCGGATCGCGCAGCGCGTCGCCGACCAGACCGCGGATGGCGACGCCAGCGGGTCCGGCGAGCAGACGGGCTGCGCTGCGGAACAGCACCAGCAGGTCCCCGCGCAGGCTCCCGGTGTCCGCCGCCACGGCAGTGTCCGGCAGTTGGTCGTAGACCGCCGCCAGCACCAGCGCTACCTTGCTCGGCCAGCGCCGGTAGATCGACGCCTTGCTGGCCCTGGCTCCCTCGGCCACCCGTTCCATCCGGAAGTCCGCGTAGCCGTGCTGGTCGATCTCGGTGATCGTTGCCCGCAGGATGACGGCGTCGAGGGCGGAGCCTCGCCGTCGCGGCCGAGTGCGGTGGTCCGCGCTGGCAGGACCCGTTGCATCGGCGGGCGTGCTGGTGGCCACGGCGTTACAGCTGCTCCGCGATGACCAGGCCCGCGTTCCCGTCCACGGTGACCCGCTGTGCATCGGTCAGCACCGACGTCCCGGTGCCGGTGCCCATCACCGCCGGGATTCCGTACTCGCGGGCGACGATCGCCGCATGCGAGCCGACGCCACCGGAGTCGACCACCACCGCCGCCGCCCGCGCGAAGAGCGGCGTCCAGGCCGGGTTGGTGTACGGGCAGACCAGTACGTCTCCGCTGCGCAGCTGTCCGAACTGTGCCGGGTTCCGGATCACCCGAACGGGTCCGGTCGCCCGCCCACCACTCGCGGCGACGCCGCTGACCAGCGCCTGCTCGTTGACGGCCGGATCCCGCAGGTCGGAAGCGGCGATCATCGGTGCGCCCTCGAGCTCGGCGCGCCGGGCGGTGCGATCGGCAGCGGTGACCCGGAGGCGGTCGGCATCGGCCGGGTTCAGCCGGTCCGGATCACCGACAGCCTCGAGCTCCTCCAGGTTGAGGTGGAAGACGTCCTCGGCCTGGGCGAGGATCCCGGCGTCCCGCAGCCGCCGACCGGCCTCGAGCAGGGTTCGGCGCAGGATCGGCATCGCCCTGGTCGCGTGGAAGTGAGTGTCCTCACGGAATGCGACACCCTGGCGGGCTGCTTCGACGACCCGGAGTGCGGCCGCACGCCGCCGCGGTGATCGCAGTCGCGGGGAGCTCAGCAGCCGCCGCTCGGCCTCGGCGGCCGGTGTGGGCCCGTCCGCCGCTGCGCTCTCCTCGACCAGAACCTTGATCAGGCCGAGCACCGGAACCGGGTCGTCACCCCAGGTCGGCGCGGTCATCACCAGGGGGCTGACCGTTTCGCGGTGCCCGTACTCGCCGAGGAACTCCTGCAGTGCTTCCCGAAACTCGGCGAAGTGGGCATCGTCGTCGAGTCGCCGGGCCAGCGTCGACGGGTCGAGCTCAGTGAAGGCGCCCCGCAGAGCGGCGTCGCGGCGTACCCTGGCGGCCAGCTCCTGCAGGCCCCGGTTGGCGTCGCCGGTGCGGGTCCTGGCCGTCGCGGTGAGCAGGGCGACGGAGTCGGCGGAGCGGAGCAACCTCAGCAGGGCACGCAGCCGCAGCAGCACGACCCCGGTGCCCGGCAGGTAGTCCACGCGAAGATCGGTGACCAGGTCGGCCACCTGCAGCGTGCGACGGCAGTGGTGCAGCAGATCCGGCCAGCCGAGGTC
>JBKPNA010000144.1:0-4649 GCA_046765695.1 Actinomycetota bacterium
ACTATTGCCGAAGCCAGTTTGTTCCCGCAAACGGGGTCGTGACTGGTGCGGAGATCCATGACGACACGAAGCCACCCGGTCCCCACCCTGCACCCCTTGGTGGGACGTTGCACCACCTGCAGAGGGTGCAGCATCGGGCTAAGGGGTGCAGCATGAATCAGTCGACTAGCCAACATTGGTCACGGCGGCGGTCACCGCATGGCACGCTCTGCACCTCCGCCTCTGCCACCTGAACGCCCCACCCTGATTTCGCTACTCGCGTTTCATGGCTGCCCGGCGTGTCGCGGTGTTGAGGATCATCCAGCGTCAGTTCTTCGTGGCCGGCCAAAGTTCGATCCCCGAGAAACCGGCACCAGTCGATGGGAAATGGCACGACACGCCGGGTAGCCATGAAACGCGGGTAGAGAATTCGTGGTCGCCAGTGGCAACTACCGCCAGGCCGAAGGCCCGTGCCCGCGGGCGATTCCCGCCAATCGGTCGCAAGCCGAGGCGATGGCATCCTGCAGCGCTTCGTCCTGCAGGTGCTGCGGAACTGGCGTCGGTCGCCGGTTCCGCCAGTACCGGGCGGACCGCAGATCGGCCTCGGTGCAGCAGTATGCGAGGGTGTCCGCGGAGGATCTGACATGGCCCGGGGCGCCAGGGCTTGCCAGTTTGGTCTTCACCCAGCCAGGGTCCACCGCGGCCGACGCTACTGCCGGAAGCCGGCGGCCCCACGCCAGGGCCAGCGCGACGTCACATGCTTTGCTGTCGGCGTACGCGCGGCTGGGCTCCTGCTGCCGGCCCAGCCTGGCGGGCTGCGGTCGACCGGAACCTGCCATGCCCGAGCCGAGCCAGAGCAGGCGATCCCTCAGGTCCGCCGCCAGCAGGTGAGTGAGCAGGTGGGCGGCGAGGACGTTCACGGCGAAGGTCGTCTCGAACCCGTCGACTGTCGTCCGCGGCGTGCTCCCGCGGACCCAGACGCCGGCGTTGTGGACGAGCACGTCGACAGGTCCTTGCGCCAGGATCTGGTCGGCGAGCCGGTGCACCTCGTCAAGCCGCGTAAGGTCCCCGGTGACCAACGCCGCGTCGCCGTCGAGCTGCTCGAGCACTGGACGGCCTCGGTCCCGACTACGCGCGTGGATCAGCACCCGATGGCCCTGAGCAAGCAGCACACGCGCCGTCGCCAGTCCGATGCCGTCGGAGGAACCGGTGATGCAGATGGCGGCCATGGGGGCCATCCTCTCTCGCAGCGCTCTTGTACGCGCCGCGGGCGCCACCGCCAACGAGATCGGCACGCCTTCCTCCTCGATGCGCTGGTGGAGGGCTAGGGCGTCCAGGGCTCGCGGCAAGCCTGGAGCAGGTTGGCCAGCGGAACGGGGAGTCGACTGAGCTCAACGGCGGATGCGAGGGCCCGGGCCATCAGCTCCTTGCGGCCCGATGCCGACCCGGCGAACCGGCGAACCTGATCATGGAACGGCCGGCCGGCCCACGCCTGCTGCTGGACGAAGGTCGCGAACCGACCGGTCAGTCCGAGATCCGCCAGAACCGAGAGCGCACCGTCCTCGCCGACGGCGCGCACGAGCTCGTCTTCGAGGTCGCGATCGCAGACATAGAAGCCAAGCCCAGCCAGATCGGCCGTCCCCCGGGCGTCGCAGCCCAGCGCACGCAGGGCCGCCACGAAGTAGGGCGCCTCGGAAAGATCACACATGCCGAGCACTCGTACGTTGTCCGCTGCCGCAGCAGCGCGCAGGTAGCGGCCGATGTTGGTGGCGCCACCCATGGCGATCAACTGCACACCCGGCTCCTTCAGGCCAAGCCCGGCCCGGTCGGCCACCGCACGGACCGCCGCGACATCACTCTGCCCTTCGAGCAGGACCCAGGTGGCAGGGGCGGTGTGCGAGGAATTCATGACCGTGTTCGGCCGCCCACGATCGCTGCCGCGAGGTCAGCGTTCCGCTGCGCGAAGTCCCGCCACGACGGGGGTGTGGTCGAGAGGTGGGGCACCGCGCTCTCGTAGTCGCATCTTTGCCAAACCCACTGGCACAGTCGACCGGCACGAATGGCGAAATGGACCAGCACGCCGTTGCTCCACGCGGAAACGTCGGCGTTCTCGTTCCGCAAAGTGCTGACCCGCTGGATGCTGCTGATCCAGTCGAGTCCCTGGAGTTCGACAGTGATCTTGCCCGCGAGCTCGAATGCCTCCAGGGAAACGGCACGCTGTCGCAGCGTCTCGAGCTGCGCCCGGGCGTCGGTCAGCAATGCAGGATCGCGGTAAAGGATCGCAGCCAGCGTGTCGGCCAGAGCTTCTCGGTCCTGCTCCGCGACGCTTCGCTCAGCGGCAAGGGCCCGTTCGGTGCCGCTCAGCATGGCGCCGGCGTAGGCCAACGGGTAGAGACGACTGAGCCCGGACACTGCACGCCGCACCTGCAGCCCGCCGAGATACGGACCGAAGAAGGTGACACCGGCCGCCGATGTGATGGGAAGGTGCCTGACCTCCAGCCGGGGCCTTGGCCGGCGACGGTCGAGTGCGATGACGACCGGTTTCTCCTGGCCGCCGGCCGTACGGTTCCATCGCGGCAGCGCCGCTTCCTCCAGCACGTTGCGCTCAAGCCAGGCCGCCTCGTGCCGGGAGCCGCAGACCACCGCCTCGACGTCAGCCACCGCGCCCACCATCCGAGCAAGATGCCGCCGATCACCCAGGTCCGACCAGTAGGAGGCCACCCGGCTGCGCAACTGGGCGGCTCGGCCCACATAGAGGACGGCGCCCCGTCGGTCGCGGAACCGGTAGACCCCGGGCTCCATAGGCAGTTCCCGGACCACCGGCGGTGGACGCTCAGCCACTCGCTCAGTCTCCCCGAACGCCGTCCACTGGTTCGCAACCCCACAGTTGGCGGGTTGATGGTCTGGCAGTTACGTCCATCCCACGCGCCCTCCGCGGCCGGTGTCGGAGCGCGGTCGTAAGGTCGCCGTGTGCATTTCGGGGTGTCCCTGCCCTGCTTCGGCAACGGTACCGCCCGGTCTGGGTCGGCGGCACCTGGCCTGGGTCGCGGCCGTTCGCCCGCGCGGCCCGATGGGACGGAGTGGTGCCGATGCGGACGGACGGCCGGTGGGAGGTGTCGGACACCGCCGGAGTCGTACGACGGGTTCGCTCCTTGCGGTCCAGCGACGACCCCTTCGATGTCGCCGTCCCCGGCGAGACCGCGGTCGCGGACGATGATCGACTCGGCCGCTACCGCGAGCACGAGGATGCCGGGGCGACCTGGTGGGTCGAGGCGGTGCATCCCTGGCGTTACGGCTGGACCGAGGGCTCGGCCTGGCCCCTGGACCCCATGCTGGAGCGCATCGAGGCAGGCCCTTGACCTGCCGAGTGAGCCAAGCTGGCGGACGCCGAACCGCTAACCGACGCGGTCGAGGAAGTCCAGCACGCGCTGGGTGAGCAACGTGGCCGCCGCCTCGTCGTAGTCCGGCAGGCTGCGGTCGGCGAACAGGTGCTTGTTTCCCGGATATAGGAACAGCTCCGCGTCGTCCACCGATTCGACCAGCTCGCGAGCGGCCACAAGATCACCCTCGTCCACGAAGGACGGATCGGCATCCATCCCGTGGATCTGGACCGGGACGCCGGCTGGCCAGGAGCCGAACTCCGACACGGGAAAACAGCTGTAGATCAACAAGGCCCCTCGCGCCCCGGGCCGCGTCTGGGTCAGCCCCTGTGCCGACAGCACGCCGAGGGAGAAGCCCGCATACACCAGCTCATCGGGCAGGTCCTGCACGGCCTGCCGGCCGCGCTCGGCGATCCTGCCGAAGCCAAGCTCCCGGACGTAGCCCATGCCGTCGTCGACAGTCTGGAACGTCTTGCCGTCGTACAGATCGGGCAGCGTGACATGGTGGCCGGCGCTCTGCAGGTGATCGGCGAACTCGCGTACGCCGTCGGTGAGCCCCTGAGCGTGGTGAAACAGGACGACATTGGCCATCAAGCGCTCCCTATCTCCGCGGAATTGACCAACGCACCGTAGCCCGTGGCCAAGCCTCAGTGGACCTCGGGCTCGTACGCCTCACCGTCCGGGCTGGCCACGACAACGGTGTAGCCGTCCGGGTCGGTGATCCAGATCTCTCGGTGGCCCGGGCCGTTGCCCTGACCCTCCGGCGGGTTGCGATGCGGAGGCAGCGCGATGGGCGACGCCATCCGCTCGGCCCGAGCGACCACGTCGTCGAACTCGGCCACCTCCCCGAACCAGAGCAGTACGCCGTTGGCGAGCTCTTTGGCAGGGTCGCCGATTCGTCCGTGGTGGTGCCCGACGTCGGCGTTGTGCAGCTGCAGCACGAGGACTCCGTTCGCGAGCAACCGTTCGTACTCCCGGCCGCCATGGCCGCTCTGCAAGCCGAGAAGTTCTTGGTACCAGCGACTCGACGCCTCGACGTCTCGGACGGCGATCAGCGGCTGCGGCCGCGCTGCCCCGACAGCGACCACGATCCCGATCCGGTTTCCGGCCGGGTCGTCGACCTCCACCAGCCATCGTTCGCCGCTGTCGAGCTGCGGGCCCCCGGTCACCTTTCCGCCACGGGCCTCGACGAGCTCGAGAGTCCCGCGCAGGTCGTCCGCGGAGATCCAGACGACAGGCCCGCCGGTACCGGTCGGCTGCCGTTCAGTTGTCCACTGGCCGATCATCCCC
>JBKPNA010000145.1:0-6387 GCA_046765695.1 Actinomycetota bacterium
GTGCCCAACAGCATCTGGTGGCGCTCAGCGTCAATCTGGGACTGGCTCGCGTCCAGTGTGCCGCCAACCCCTCCGGCGCGCTGGCCACCCTGAACGCGCTGGAGCCGGCCGTACAGCGGGCGCGGGCGGAGCTGGACAGTCTCGGTCGTGGCATCTACCCGCGGTCGCTGACCGCGTACGGCGTTCCGGAGGCGTTGGCCGCGCTGGCGGCCGCATGCCCGGCTGTCACGCTGACCGCACCAAGCCTGCAGGTGCGTTGGCCGCGAGACCTGGAGGCCGCCATCTACTTCAGCTGCGCGGAGGCCATCCAGAACGCGACGAAGCACGCTCAGGCCGGCCGGATCGATGTCCGGCTGGATGCTGCGAACGACAAGGTGTCGTTTGAGGTGCACGACAACGGGGTCGGTTTCGAGGTGTCGCACCAGGGCTTGGGCACCGGTCTGACCGGAATGCGGGACCGCGTTGAGGCGCTGGGCGGAGCCCTTCGGGTCACATCTTCCCCAGGACACGGAACGACGGTGAGCGGAAGTGTTCCGCTGCCGGAGACGGGCGGCTGAGATGCGGGTGCGCGTGGCTGCCTGGGTGCTGGTCGTCCTGGCTGCCGGGTGCGCCGTCGCGCAGGGTTGGCTGCTCCGGATCCGCGATGTTGGGCTGCTGTCAGCGGCCGCTGTCGACGACGCCTTCCCGGTGGTGCCCGTTGCGGTCGTGATCTGCGCTGGAATGGGCGCGGTTGTGGTCAGCCGGTTCCCCCGCCACCTCATTGGGTGGCTGCTGCTGCTCCAGGTCGGTGCCGGCCTCGGCCTGGTCGCCGGCCAGGTCGCCCAGCTCGGAGGCACGCCGGCCTTCCCGATTTCCCCATCGGTGGCGGGCTGGGCCATTCTCCTCAGCAAGGCGTTCGGCGTGCCCTGGGCGTTTGGCTGCCTGTCCCTGGTCTTCCTCCTGGTGCCCGACGGCCGCCCGCCCTCGAGCCGCTGGCGGGTGGTCAGCTGGCAGATCGTGCTCGCGTACGGGCTGACCGTGGCGAGCCTCGCCTTGATCGGTCCCGCCCGGGCGGTTGCGACTGTCGCCGGCACCGTCCCTGGGTGGCTGCAGACCTCGTACGACGTTGGCCAGCTCGCCGTCAGCGTCACGCTTCTCCCTGCTCTCGCCGGGCTGCTGCTCCGCGCCCGCCGCGCCGACGGCCTGGAACGCCGGCAGCTGGCCTGGGTGCTGGCCGGAGCAACCGCGCTCGTCATGGGGACCGCGGTCTATCTCGGATACGGCTGGCTACCGGGACCGACCGGCGAAGGTCTGGTGTGGGCGGAACTGCTGTTTCACGCCGGCTACATGGCGGTGCCGCTGTGTGCCGGTGTCGCGGTATGGAAGTACCACCTGTACGACGTCGATCTCGTCCTCCGCCGCGGAGTGCGGCTGGGAGCGCTGCTGGTCCTGGTCACCGCAGGGTATGTGGCCGCAGTCACCGTGATCGACACCGCGGGAGCCGCCCTGCTGCCCGAACCATCGCGCAACGTCGGCACATCGGTGATCGCCTTCGTCGTCGTGGTGCTCGCCCTGCAGCCGCTGCAGCGGCGGCTGCGCGCACTGGCGGACCGTCTCGTCTACGGTCCCCGGCTGGCTGCCTATGCGGCGCTGGCGGGCGTCATTCGTGGCATGCCGGGCGATCGCGGCCCGCGGGACCTGCTGCAACGCGTGGCCCGGGCAGCCGCAGCGGCCTGCGATGGCACCGCCACAGCGCGGCTGCTGCTGCCCGCCGGCCGTAGCCTCAGCGTCACGGTAGGCCGAGCCTCATCGCCCATGACCGCCTCGGCGGCGCCCGCACCCGACCCCGGGAATTCCTGGCCGATCGTGCACGGCGACGAGGCGGTCGGGAGTCTGGAGGTCGCACCCGATGGCGCCCAGCTGAGCCCGGCACAACGGGAGCTGTTCAGCTCCTTCACCCGCAACGCCGGGCTTGCCTTCCACAATGCGCGGCTGCAGAGTGAGCTCGCGGTGCGGGCGGAGGCACTGGCGGCCGACACGCTGGCGCTTGCCGAGTCTCGCCGCCGCCTTGTTTCGGTGGCGTACGCCGAGCGCGATCGGCTCTCGGCCACCATCCAACGGGACGTGTTGGTGCATCTGCGGGGACTGGAGGACGAGCTGCGGCGCGTTCGGCAGCTGGTGCCGACCCGGTCCGATCAGGCCGCCGACGCGCTGGACCGGGCCCGGTCCGAGGTCAACACCGCCCTGGACGAGCTGCGGTCGCTGACCCGAGGGATCTACCCGGCGGTGCTGTCCCGTCGCGGCCTCGTCGCCGCCATCCGCTCGGCAACGTCGCAGACAGGTCCGCCGACAGAGCTACAGACCTACGGGCCGGTGGATCAGCTGCCTGACCAGGTAGCGACGACGGCCTACTTCGTCACTGTCGAGAGCCTGCGGGACCTGACGGGCCCACGCCGGGCGGTGCTCGGTGTCGAGCACGGCACACTTCGGATCCAGGTCACCGGCGCGTCTCGGCCGCAGGCCTCCTCGCAGGGAGTCCGTGACCGGGTGGAAGCCTGCGGCGGCACCATCCAGCCGCGCGAGCAGGACGGCCGGCGTCAACTGTTGATCACCCTGCCGCTGCCGGCTACGACGGCAACACTTCCGGAGGACGAGCTGGCCGTGCTCCAACCGGCCGCCACCGGTGGGCCGATGCCGTCCGCCAGACGCTGATCAGGCTGTCGGCGCCGAATTGCGACTTCGCCAGAAAGGCCGCCGCACCGACGTCCGCCACCCGATCGGCGAACTCGTCCTCGTCATGGGTGGAGACAAGCACCACGACAGGCGGTTCGGGCAGCTGCCGCAACTGCTCGGTGGCCGTCAGGCCGTCGATACCGGGCAGGTTCACGTCCATCAAGACCATATCCACCCGGTTCGCGGTGGCTGCACTGATCGACTCCTCGCCCGAGCTCGCCAGCCCGGCGACGGCAAAGCCGGGAGTTGCGCCGATAACGGCCGCTGCGGCGTCGCGAAACGGCTCCTGGTCGTCGACAACGAGCACCCGGACATCTGTCACCCGGCAACCTCCTCCGGGGATCAGTGTGGGCCATCCATGCGCGGACGCCGATGGTGCTGGCACCTCAGTTCGGACGCGGCAGGCAACCCCCCTTCTCAGGGGGTGCTGGCCGGCCATCACATTGACGTGGTGCCACGGTGTCGGTGCGGTCCAGTGGTGGAGCACTGTCGGGCCATGACACATCCCCTCCACGCCCCCGCTCCAACCACCGCTTCCCGAGGAGCTGCGTTGCGACAGTGGGTCGCCGCACACCCGGTCGCCACTCAGCTGCTGTTCATGTTCGGAATCGGCTGGGCGGTGCTCATTCCTGCCGCGCTGGCCGGCCTGCCCTTGGACATGTTCATGCTGATCGTCGTCCCGCTCGCTCAGTTGCTCCCGGCCATCCTTGTCAGCTGGGCGCAAGGGGGGCGGCGGGGCGTCCGGGCGCTGTTCGGCCGCATCTTCCGCTGGCGCGTGGGCTTGCGCTGGTACCTGCTGGCGCTGCTGCTGATTCCGCTGACATCGCTGGCCGTATCGACCATTTACGGCTTCGGCAACTGGACCGCGCTGTTCACCGAGCCCCGGGTAATCCTGGCCTACCTCTACGGACTGAGCATCCTGCCCATCGTGAACCTCTGGGAGGAAGCCGCCTGGATGGACGTGGTGCAGCACAACCTGGCTCGCTGGCGGGGGCCGCTGGTCGCCGCCGTGCTCACCGGCCCGCTGTTCGGTCTGCTGCACCTGCCGCTTCGAATCGGTAGCGCCCCGGTTGGCAAGATGCTGACCGACCTGGCGTGGACCATGGTGTTTGCCATCGGACTGCGGGTGCTCATCGGCTGGCTCTACTACTCCACCGGCCGGAGCATCCTGATCGCGGCCATCACTCACGCGACATTCAACGCCACGAACAACGGCACGCTGCTCACCGCTGCGGAGCCCAGCAGCGTGGTGCTGCAGAACCTCGCCTTCTTCGTGGTGGCCGGCCTCGCCGTCGTCATCGCCGTCGCGACTCGCGGCCGGCTGGGACTGCCAGCCAGGCCGGCAGCCACCGATCCGTCCTCGGCCCGGGACGTGATCGCTGCCACCGACGGGCAACCTGGCGCCCAGGAAGCGTAGCTACAGGCTTTCCAGCCCAGACGGAGTCAGGCCACGGTCGGCGCACCGTGGCCTGAGCGTCACAATCGCCGCGCGACCTGCAGGATAAGCACGGGATCGGGCGCGAGCCGGACAGTACAGTCGTCCCCGTGATCACCCGCATGTCGGAGCTGTTCGTCCGTACGCTGCGCGAGGATCCGGCCGACGCCGAGGTGCCGAGCCATCGCTGGCTGGTCCGCGCCGGCTACATCCGTCGCGCGGGACCGGGCCTGTACTCCTGGCTGCCGCTCGGCTACCGGGTGTACCGCAAGGTCGAGGAGATCGTCCGCGAAGAGATGGACGCGATGGGCGCCCAAGAGGTGCACTTCCCCGCGCTGCTGCCCAAGGAGCCGTACGAGGCGTCCGGGCGCTGGACCGAGTACGGCGACGCCATCTTCCGGCTGAAGGACCGCAAGGGGGCCGACTATCTGCTGGGACCCACCCACGAGGAGATGTTCACCCTGCTGGTGAAGGACCTGTGCTCCTCGTACAAGGACCTTCCGCTCAGCCTCTATCAGATCCAGACCAAGTACCGCGACGAGCCGCGGCCGCGAGCCGGGCTGCTCCGCGGCCGGGAGTTCGTGATGAAGGACTCCTACTCCTTCGACCTCGACGACGAAGGCCTGCAGAAGTCCTACGACGCCCACCGGGACGCGTACATCAAGATCTTCGACCGGCTCGGCTTCGAGTACGTGATCGTGCATGCCATGTCCGGCGCGATGGGCGGCTCGGCCAGCGAGGAGTTTCTCGCCGTAGCGCCCAACGGCGAGGACACCTTCGTCCGGTCACCTGGCGGGTACGCCGCCAACGTCGAGGCGGTCAAGTTCAAGCCGGCCGAGCCGGTCCCGTACGACGACGCTCCCGCCGCGCATGTGGAGGACACTCCGGACACCCCGACCATCGAGACGCTGGTCGCTTTGGCCAACGCCCGCTTCCCGCGGCCCGACCGGCCGTGGCAGGCGGCCGACACACTCAAGAACGTGGTCGTGATGGTCAGGGAGCTGGACGGCTCCCGGGCTCCGCTGGTGATCGGTGTCCCCGGCGACCGGGAGGTCGACCCCAGGCGACTCGCCGCGCAGCTCGAACCGGCGGAGGCGGAGCCGTTCACCGACGACGACTTCGCCGCCTACCCGGTGCTGGTCAAGGGCTATCTCGGTCCGACCGTGCTGGGCGCCCGCTCGCCAAGTGGGATCAGATATCTGGTGGATCCGCGGGTCGGGATCGGGACGCGCTGGCTGACCGGGGCAAACGAAGCCGGCCGGCACGTCTTCGACCTGGTCTGCGGCCGGGACTTCACCTCCGACGGGACCATCGAGGCCGCGAACATCCGGACCGGGGACCCGGCGCCGGACGGCTCCGGTCCGCTCAGTCTCGCCCGCGGCATCGAGATGGGCCACATCTTCCAGCTGGGCCGCAAGTACGCGGACGCGCTCGGCCTCAAGGTGCTCGACCAGCACGGCAAGCTCGTCACCGTCACGATGGGCTCCTACGGGATCGGGGTCTCCCGCGCCGTCGCCGCGGTGGCCGAAGGCACCTGCGACGAGAAGGGCCTCTGCTGGCCCCGTGAGCTCGCCCCCTTCGACGTGCAACTGCTGGCCACCGGCAAGGAGGACGTGGTGAGCACCGTCGCCGCGGACCTGGCCGTGCAGCTCGACGAGGCCGGTGTGTCGGTGCTGCTGGACGACCGCAAGGCCAGCCCGGGCGTCAAGTTCGCCGACGCCGAGATCATGGGCATGCCGACCATCGTGGTGGTCGGGCGCGGCCTGGCCGACGGTGTGGTTGAGGTACGCGACCGGCGCACCGACCAGCGCCGAGAGGTGCTGGTTGCCGACGCGTTGGGCGAGATCGTCGGGACGGTGCACTCCTCGCCGACCCGCTGACTTGACGGGCCTCGGCGACCTGCCGGCGCTGACCCTCACGCTGCTGATCGTGGCCGCGTTCGGAGCGGGCTGGGTGGACGCGGTGGTCGGCGGAGGTGGGCTGATCCAGCTGCCGGCGCTGCTGATCGGGCTGCCCGACAACACGCCACCGGCCACCGTGCTCGGCACCAACAAGATCAGCTCGGTGTGGGGTACCGCGACCAGTTCTGTCACCTATGCCGTCAAGATCCGGCCCGACTGGCGCACGGTCGTGCCGCTGGTCGTTGCGTCGGCAGTCGGCTCGGCCCTCGGTGCACAGCTGGCCCATGTGCTGTCCCGGGAGTACTTCACCCCGATCGTGCTGGTCGCCATGATCGGCGT
>JBKPNA010000146.1:0-4980 GCA_046765695.1 Actinomycetota bacterium
AGGTACGACGTAAGGCGTTGATCAGCTACTTCGGGTCGCTGAAGAAGCTCCGGGCAGCGACGGTGGAGGAGATCGCCGCAGTGCCGGGGTTCGGACCCAAGATGGCGACCGCGATCAAGCAGGCGCTGGAGACCTCGCCGCAGGGCGAGGCGATCAACATGGCCACCGGTGAGGTCACCACTCTCTAGCACGCCCAGGCTCTGGATCCCTCACCCTGCACCCCTTAGCCGGACGCTGCACCCTCTGCAGACGGTGCAGCGTCCACCGAAAGGGTGCAAGGTGGCCCCAAGTCGGGGAGCTTCAGCAGTGGGCTGTGACGCATCTTGGGCAGCAGTGGGAATAATCTCACTCGTGGCCGAAGCAGCATCTGTGGATACCGATCCCGGCAAGCCGCTGCGGCTGGTCGTCGTCACCGGGATGTCCGGGGCGGGGCGGTCGACTGCGGCGCACAGCCTGGAAGACCTCGGCTGGTATGTGATCGACAACCTGCCGCCCAGCCTGCTGGTCCAGGTCTGCGAGCAGGCCCGGCAGATCAGCCTGACCCGGGTCGCGGTCGTGCTCGACGTACGCACCCGGGAGTTCTTCGATCAGCTGCCGACCATGTTCGCCGAGCTCGGCGAGCTCGGCATGCTGCCGGAGATCATCTTCCTCGAGGCGACCGACGACGTGATCGTCCGCAGGCAGGAGTCCGTACGGCGGCCGCACCCCCTCCAGGGCGACGGCCGGCTGCTCGACGGGATCATCCGTGAGCGCGAGACCCTGGCCACCTTGCGCGCCGCGGCGGACCTGGTGTTGGACACCTCGTCACTCAACGTCCACCAGTTGCGGTCCCGAGTCGCCCACGCGTACGGCAGCACCGGGGACGGCGGGCTCCGGGTCACCCTGCTGACCTTCGGGTTCAAGAACGGCCTGCCGATCGATGCCGACATGGTTCTGGACGTGCGGTTCCTGCCGAACCCGCACTGGATTCCGGAGCTGCGGCCGCAGACCGGGCTCAGCCGACCGGTGAGTGACTATGTGCTGCAGCAGCCGGAGACCGAGCCGTTCCTGGCGGCCGTGCAGCAGCTGCTGTCCTCGGTGTCGGGTGGCTACATGACCGAGGGCAAGCGGTTCGTCACCATTGCGATCGGCTGCACCGGCGGCAAGCACCGCAGCACGGCCATCGCTGAGGAGCTCGCACGCCGGATCCGGGCGACCGGGATACCGACCACCGTGCTGCACCGAGATCTGGGCCGCGAATGAGGTCGCGCAGGCAGGGCCGGTCGTTGGGCCCACGGCTGCCCCGGGTCGTCGCCTTCGGCGGTGGGCACGGCCTGGCCGCTTCGCTGTCCGCCCTCCGACGAGTGACGGACCAGCTGACGGCGATCGTCACGGTTGCGGACGACGGAGGATCTTCCGGCCGGCTCCGGGATGAGCTGAACTGTCTGCCGCCGGGCGATCTGCGGATGGCTCTGGCCGCCCTCTGCGGCGACGACGAGTCCGGACGGACCTGGGCTGACGTGCTGCAGTACCGCTTCCATGGCAACGGACCGCTTGGTGGCCACGCGCTCGGGAACCTGTTGATCGCGGGACTGTGGGAGCGCCTCGGCGACCCGGTTGCCGGACTCGACATGGTGGCCGGCCTGCTCGGCGCCAAGGGCAGGGTGTTGCCGATGGCGTCCGTCCCGCTGGAGATCGAGGCCGACGTGATCGGCCTGGACCCCGACCGGCCCGACGAGGTGTCCCAGGTCCGCGGCCAGGCGCGGGTCGCGACAACCCCCGGGGAGGTGTGTGCGGTCCGGCTCACGCCGCAGGACCCGCCGGCGTGCCCCGAATCGGTCGAGGTGATCTTGGATGCCGACTGGATCGTGCTCGGACCCGGATCGTGGTTCACCTCGGTCATCCCGCATCTGCTGGTGCCAAAGCTCGCCGACGCCATGCACGGCACCGAGGCGCGGCGCATCCTCGCGTTAAACCTCGAGCCCGCGTACGAGACCGCCGGTTTCTCGGCAGCGAAGCACATCCAGTTGCTGGCCGACCACGCCCCGGATCTGCGGCTCGACGTGGTGCTGGCCGACAGCGGATTCGCGGGTGAGGACCCCCATCTCCCGGCCTGGGCCGACTCGTTGGGCGCCCGGGTGGTTGTTGCCGACCTGGCGGCTCGGGACGGCTCGCCGCGGCACGATCCGCTTCGGCTGGGGTCGGCGTACGCCGAGGTGATGGGAATCTGACCGACCCCGGTTCTCCGGGCCGGTGCCGTGGCATCATTTCCTGATGGCCATGACCGCACAGGTAAAGGCGGAGCTGGCGACGATCAAGGTGACCAAGCCCTGCTGCCGCAAGGCGGAGGTCGCCGCGATGTTGCGGTTCGCGGGGGGCCTGCACATCGTGGGTGGTCGCATCGTGATCGAGGCGGAGCTGGACACTGGCGCCGCCGCCCGCCGGCTACGCAGCGAGATCAGCGAGGTGTTCGGTCACGACAGTGACCTGGTCGTGGTCAATGCCTCCGGATTGCGCCGGAGTACCCGGTTCGTGGTCCGGGTGATCAAGGACGGCGAGGCGCTGGCGCGGCAGACGGGTTTGATCGACTCTCGGGGACGGCCGGCACGCGGGTTGCCGGCCCAGGTCGTCAGCGGCGGCCTCTGCGACTGCGTTGCTGCCTGGCGCGGGGCGTTCCTGGCCCACGGCTCGCTGACCGAGCCGGGGCGTTCGATGGCTCTCGAGGTGACCTGTCCGGGGCCCGAGTCTGCACTTGCGCTGGTGGGGGCCGCCCGCCGGCTGGGCATCGTGGCCAAGGCGCGGGAGGTGCGCAACGTCGACCGGGTGGTGATCCGGGACGGTGACGCCATCGCCGCACTGCTCACCCGGCTCGGCGCGCACTCGTCGTTGCTGGCCTGGGAGGACCGGAGGATGCGCCGCGAGGTACGCGCCTCGGCGAACCGGCTGGCGAACTTCGACGACGCCAACCTGCGCCGTTCGGCTCGCGCGGCGGTAGCGGCCGGAGCGCGGGTGGAGCGGGCGCTGGAGATCCTCGGCGACGACGTACCGGAGCATCTCCGGGCGGCCGGGGTGCTTCGGGTGGAGAACAAGCAGGCCAGCCTGGAGGAGCTCGGCCAGCTGCACGATCCGCCACTGACCAAGGACGCGGTGGCCGGGCGGATCCGCCGGCTGCTGGCCACCGCCGACAAGCGGGCCGCGGAGCTCGGCATCGCCGGCACCGAGGCCAACCTGAGCGCCGACATGCTGGAACAGGTCGAGTAGGGAACTCTGTTTGGCCTGATCGCTCGCGCTCGGCCGCGCCTGAAGCTGCCGTCTTCCTCACTCGCTCGCACGACCCGATGCTCCATAGCTCACTCCCTTCGCGGGGTCGTGCTCGACTCGCTCGTCCAGACGGCAGCGGGCGCGGCCTTGCCGACGCTCGCGGTCTTGCCACGGAGTCACCGACGGAGGTGACGATCGGTGAAATGCGGTCGCGAAAGGCTGGCCGGAGTTCGTTAAGGTGTCCAATGGCCCCAATATCGGGCCGTCTCTCGTCCCCCAATGAGGAGTTCGCGTCATGACCGTACGTGTTGGCATCAACGGCTTTGGCCGGATCGGCCGGAACTTCTACCGCGCCCTGCTCGCCTCCGACGCCGACGTCGAGGTCGTTGCGTTCAACGACCTGGGCGACGACGACACGCAGGCACACCTGCTGAAGTACGACTCGATGCTGGGCCGCCTGGGCATCGACGTCTCGTTGGTCGACGGCGGGATCAAGGTCGGCGACCAGGTGATCAAGTCCTACGCCGAGAAGGACCCGGCCGCGTTGCCGTGGGGTGAGATCGGGGCCGACGTGGTGATCGAGTCGACCGGCTTCTTCACCGACGCCACCAAGGCCAAGGCGCATCTCGACGGCGGAGCCAAGAAGGTGATCATCTCCGCGCCGGCCAAGAACGAGGATTGGACCGTGGTCATGGGGGTGAACGACGGCGACTACGACCCGGACAAGCACCACATCATCTCCAACGCCTCCTGCACCACCAACTGCCTGGCGCCGATGGCCAAGGTGATGGACGAGGGCCTGGGCATCGTGAAGGGTTTGATGACCACCATCCACGCCTACACCCAGGACCAGAACCTGCAGGACGGTCCGCACCGGGATCTCCGCCGGGCGCGCGCGGCCGCAATCAACATCGTGCCTACCTCCACCGGGGCAGCGAAGGCCATCGGGCTGGTGCTGCCGCAGCTGAAGGGCAAGCTCGACGGCTTCGCGCTGCGGGTGCCGGTGGCGACCGGTTCGGCGACCGACCTCACCTTCGAGGCACCGCGGGAGACGAGTGTCGAGGAGGTCAACGGCATCGCCCAGGCCGCGGCCGACGGTCCGCTCAAGGGCTACCTCAAGTACTGCGCGGACCCCATCGTGTCCACCGACATCGTGACCGACCCGGCATCGTGCATCTTCGACTCGGGGTTGACCAAGGTGATCGGCAATCAGGTCAAGGTGGTCGGCTGGTACGACAACGAGTGGGGCTACTCCAACCGGCTGCTCGACCTGGTCCGCCTGGTCGGCACTGCCCTCTGAGATGCGTTCGGTTGCTGATCTTGGTGAGCTGAGCGGGAAGCGGGTCCTGATCCGCTGCGACCTGAACGTGCCGTTGGACGGGGACACGATCACCGACGACGGGCGGATCCGGGCGTCGCTGCCGACCCTCAACCAGCTCCGGCAGGCCGGTGCGAAGACGATCGTGCTGGCCCATCTGGGCCGACCCAAGGGCGAGGTCAACCCGAAGTACTCCCTGGCCCCCGCGGCGAAGCGGCTGTCCGAGCTGCTCGGCGCGGAGGTCAGGCTGGCCGACGACGTGGTCGGCGAGTCGGCCCAGCAGCTCGCCGCGAACCTCACCGACGGTGAGGTGATGATGTGTGAGAACGTCCGCTACGAGCCCGGCGAGGAGTCCAAGGACGAGGCGGAGCGGGGTGCCCTGGCCGACCGGTATGCGGCCCTGGCCGACGTGTTCGTGTCCG
>JBKPNA010000147.1:0-7970 GCA_046765695.1 Actinomycetota bacterium
CACCCGAGTGTGCGCACCCTGGGTGGCGGCGTACTTCTTTCCCGGGGCCAGTTGCAGTGGCTGACGCACCTCCGGAAGTCGCCGGCCGACATCGCGGGCGGTGCTGGGACCGTGCTCCCGGAGATCGGCCAGCACTTTCCGCTCCGCCTCAGCAAGCCAGGCGCGCGGATCTGCCACGCCACTGCTGGCCAGCAGCTGGGCAGTGCGCCGTCGCTCCGGCTCGAGCAGAGCCAGGGTCGCAGCGGCATGGATCCTGCGGACCACCTCCGGCGTAGCCACCCACAGGGTGCGGCGCATCCCGTGGTGGCGGATCACCCGGCGATCGGCATAGAGCGCCTGCTCGATCGTCTCGATGGACGGATTCGCCATCCGAGCGGCCGCCGAGAGATAGACCGTGACCGGGTCGGAGGAGTGCAGCGCGACCAGCGCGTCGGCGATCTCCGCAACGTCGTCGGTCCGCGTCTCGGGCAGCAGCAGGTGGCGTTCCGCAAGCCTGGCGCGTCGCTCCTCGTCTGGGATGTGCTGCATCGGCCTCGTCAGCTGTCCGGCACCAGCGGAGCGTAGAGATCGACGCGAACCCCGTCCGGGTCCAGCACGGTGGCGTACCGCTGGCCCCAGAACGCGTCGAACGGATCCAGATGCGATCCGGATCCAAGGCCAACGAGCTCGGCGTGCAATCGGTCGACATCTGCCGGCGAGTCGCAGCGCGTGGCCAGGGTGACCCGCCCGCTGCCGCTCCCCTGCCAACCTGGGTCGAAGGAGCGCATCACCTGCTCGGTGTCGATCATGAGACGGAAGTCGCCGAGCTGCACGACGAGATGTCCCTGATCCTCCGGACTCGGGTCCGCTATCTCGCAGCCCAGGGCCCGATAGAAGGCGACGGTCTTGTCAAGGTTGCTGGAGACGATGCCCACGGCATCGATCTGTGGAGTGCTCATGGCAGGCACGCTAGAGGCAACGACTGACAGTCCTCGGATCAAACCGCCCAGCGCGAGGACCAAGCCCAAGTTAGTTGCAGACCGCGCCGACGGCGGCGGAGCGGACAACCCGGGCGTACTTGGCCAGCACGCCGCGACGCACCGGACGGGTCGCCGGAACCCAGTCCGCCAGCCGCTTCTCCATCACCTCGGGCGCGACATCGAGGTCCAGCGTCCCGTTGGCGACGTCGAGCACGATCCGGTCCGCGTCGGCGACCAGAGCGATCGGCCCGCCCTCGGTGGCCTCCGGAGCGATATGGCCGACACACAGCCCAGTGGTGCCGCCGGAGAACCGGCCATCGGTGATCAGCATCACGTCCTTGCCGAGGCCGGCGCCCTTGATCGCCGCAGTGATGGCCAGCATTTCCCGCATGCCGGGTCCGCCCTTCGGTCCCTCGTAGCGGATCACCACGACATCGCCGGCGACGATCTCGCCCCGCTCCAGCGCATCCATCGCGGCCCGCTCGCCGTCGAAGACGCGCGCAGTGCCGGCCCAGACCGAGGTGTCGAAGCCGGCGCTCTTCACCACCGCGCCCTCGGGAGCCAGCGAACCGCGCAGGATAGTGATCCCGCCTGTTGGATGGATCGGGTTGTCCATGGCCCGGACGATGGTCCCGTCCACGTCCGGGGGTGCGATGTCGGCCAGGTTCTCCGCCATCGTCTTCCCGGTCACCGTGAGGCAGTCCCCGTGCAATAGTCCGGCATCCAGCAGGGCCTTCATCACCACCGGCACGCCACCGACCCGGTCGACATCGGTCATCACGTAACGGCCGAACGGCTTGAGGTCACCCAGGTGCGGCACCCGGCGGCCGACCCGGACGAAGTCGTCCAGCGTCAGGTCTACCTCGGCCTCGTTCGCGATGGCAAGCAGGTGCAGCACGGCGTTGGTCGAACCGCCGAAGGCCATGGTCACGGCGATGGCGTTCTCGAACGCCTCCTTGGTCAGGATCTGCCGGGCCGTGATGCCATGCCGCAGCAGGTCGACGACAGCCATCCCACTGCGCCGGGCGTACCCGTCCCGCCGCCGGTCCACCGCGGGCGGCGCGGCCGAGCCCGGCAGGGACATGCCGAGCGCCTCGGCGGCAGAGGCCATGGTGTTGGCTGTGTACATGCCGCCGCAGGCCCCTTCTCCCGGGCAGATGGCCTTCTCGATCTCGGTGACCTGGTCCGGGCTGATCAGCCCCCGAACGCACGCCCCGACGGCCTCGAAGGCGTCGATGATGGTGACCTCTTTGTCCCCCACCCGTCCCGGCAGGATGGATCCGGCGTAGAGGAACACCGCGGCCAGGTCGAGCCGGGCCGCGGCCATCAGCATGCCCGGCAGCGACTTGTCGCAGCCGGCCAGCAGCACCGACCCGTCCATCCGCTCCGCCGACATCACCGTCTCCACAGAATCGGCGATGATCTCCCGACTGACCAGGGAGAAGTGCATTCCCTCATGACCCATCGAGATGCCGTCGGAGACCGAGATGGTGCCGAACTCCAGCGGATAACCGCCCGCGGCGTGCACCCCGTCCTTGACGGCCTTGGCCAGCCGGTCGAGCGACAGGTTGCACGGGGTGATCTCGTTCCAGCTGGAGGCGACGCCGATCTGCGGCTTGACCCAGTCCTCGTCGCTCATCCCAACCGCGCGGAGCATGCCGCGGGCAGCGGTGGCCTCCAGTCCGTCGGTGACCACACGGGAGCGCGGCTTGATGTCCACGCCGTTCTCGGTTGTGACCGTCATGCCTGGGACCTGTCCTTTCCTCAATCTGCTGGCAGAGTGTGGTTGCCCTGGGGGCTGGTCGGCAGCAACATGCTGCCACGCGGCCTGTGATGGTCGGCTCCGCGCGCCGCTCTCGTGCTGACCACGAGC
The DNA here is from genome assembly GCA_046765695.1 of Actinomycetota bacterium. Lineage (GTDB taxonomy): Bacteria > Actinomycetota > Actinomycetes > Propionibacteriales > Propionibacteriaceae > Microlunatus. The sequence continues at coordinate 2,833 of JBKPNA010000147.1, forward strand.
TGCCAGGACAGCCCGGCGATCAACACCAGTCCGAGGATCGGCCCGAGGTTGGCGACCAGCTGCTGCAGCGGGTCGTAGCGCCGCTCGACGGCGTTGCCGTACGGCAGCGTGGCCAACGGCAAACACACGCAAACCCACAGCACCCAGAACCCGCCGAGGTAACGAACCCACCGCGGCAGTCCGGGCCGGACAACGGCGACCGCGAGCGGCAGGATCCAGACGTAGTGGTGGGTCCAGGACAGCGGTGAGGCCAGGCATGTGCTCAGTCCGACGATCGCCACGGCGAACACCCGCTGACCCAGCCGCCACCAGTGGGCTGCGACGAGCGTCCCCAGTAGTGCGACGATCGCCGCGATGGCCAGACCGACCAGAGTCGTCGTCCTGGAGGAGTCGCCCAGACGGAAGAACACTCCCAGCAGCGACTGGTTGCCGACATACAGCGGTGAAGCCGTCCGCGTGTCGCCCCCGGACAGCCCGCCGAAGAAGGCCACTGTCTCGTCGAACAGCAGGATCGCGCCGATCCCGGTCAGCGCGAGGAAGGTGAGCACGCCGGTCAACGCGGCCCGGCGGCGACCGATCAGGAACAGGAACACCACGAACAGCAAGGGGGTGAGCTTGATCGCTGCGGCCAGCCCGATCAGCATGCCCTGCGGGATCCGGCGCCGCTCCCCCGGTGCTGTGTTTATTCCCGGGGGGACACCCCCCGAGCCCCCCGGTGGAGTTGGCAGCAGATCGGCGACCACCAGTGCCATCAGGATGGTGTTCACCTGGCCGTAGCCGAGCGTGGTCCGGATGGGCTCCACTGCCAGCACCACGACGACGCCGAGCAGGCCAAGCTTCCACCCACGGGGTACCCCGCAACGGCGCAGCACTGACTGCTGGGCAACGATCAGGGCCGCTGTCCAGACCACCTGCCAGAAGACGTACGGCCCGAAGGCCAGCGGCACCATCAGAATCGCCGCGATGGGCGGGTAGATGAAGTACAGCCCCCAGATCGGGATGGTGGTCGCGTAGATGTCCCGGCCGGCCAGCATGTCCCTGACCGCGTAGACGTAGACCTGGAGATCGATGGTCGACGGGTGCCAGGGCAGGTACGAGCCGAACTGGATGATCCGCGGCAGGATCGCGCACGCCACCACCATCGGCGGCAGGAACTCGACGGCGAAACGGGCGATTCGGCGACCCCGAGAGACAGGGACAGCAGCTGAGCTGGACCGGGTGAGCAGGGTCATCGGGTTTCGGTGATCTGGCGGTGGACCGCGTCCAGCTCGTTCTCCGAGGCGGGCGCTGGATTGACCAGCTGGCGCAGACCCGGCTCGTCGGCATACCGCGGTACCACGTGCACGTGCAGGTGGAAGACCTCCTGACCGGCCACGGCCCCCGACGACGACAGCACGTTGACCCCGTCGGCGCCGAGCCGCTCGACCAGCAGCCGGGCCACCGTCTCGACGGCGGGCGCGATCTCGGTCAGCGCGGAATCCCCGGCGATCAGGTCCGGCACGTGCCGCCGCGGTACCACCAGGCAGTGACCGCGGTGCCACGGGCCCACGTCGAGGAATGCGTAGGCATGGTCGTCGGAGTAGATGCCACGGGAAGGGATGTCGCCGGCGACGATCTTGCAGAAGATGCAGTCGGTCATCGGATGATGTTCTCCAGTTCCTGTCCGGCTGCGAACCGGCGCAGTTGGGCGGCGATCAGCCGGTCCGCCCGCGGGAAGAAGGCCGAGCTCGCACCACCCACGTGGGGTGAGATCAGCACCCCCGGCGTACGCCAGAGCGGGTGGTCGGCCGGCAGCGGCTCCGGCTCGGTGACGTCCAGGGCAGCCCGCAGCCGCCCCGAGTCCGTCTCGCTCAGCAGCGCGTCCGTGTCGACGAGCCGGCCGCGGGCGACATTGACCAGCAGCGCCCCGTCGGGCATCAACGCGAGTTGTGGCGCGGAGATCAGGCCCTCGGTCTGCGGCGTGTGCGGGGCGATGACCACGACGACGTCGGCCTCCGGCAGCAGCCGGTCGAGTTCGTCGATAGCGTGCACCTCAGGCGGCCCCGGCCGCGCCCGCCGGGCGACCCGGGTGATCGAGGAGACCTCGAATCCGGCCAGCCGGCGCTCGATGGCCGCTCCGATGTTGCCGTACCCGACGATCAGCACCCGCGAGTCGGCCAGAGCCTGGCCCATCCGCGGCGCCCATCGCCCGTCCGGCTGGTTCCGCGCGAACTCGTCCAGGTGCCGGCCGCTTGCGAGGATCAAGGCCACCGCCAGCTCGGCGGTGCTGGCGTCGTGCACTCCAGCGGCATTGCACAGCAGCACGCCGTCGGGTACGTACGGCATGAAGTTCTCCACACCCGCGGTCAGCGTCTGGATGACCTTGAGGTTGGACATCTCGCCGGCCCGCTCGAGCACCTCAGAGCCCTTCATGTATGGCAGCACGTAGAACTCGACCTCGGCGATGGAGTCGGGCATCGCATCGCCGTCTGCGCGATAGCACTCGACGTCGATCCCGGAGGGGATGCCGCCCAGCCGGCGGTCTGCCTCGGCCGAATCCGCGTACGGCAACCAGGCCAGGGGCATCGCTCAGCCCCCCGTCACTGCCGCAGCTCGGCCGCGGACCGGATACCCGGCCGCCGCCAGAGCGGCCTTGACTTCGCCGATCCGTAGCCTGCCGTAGTGGAACACCGTCGCGGCCAGCACGGCGTCGGCCCCGGCTGCAACGGCTGGTGGGAAGTCGGCGGCCCGGCCGGCGCCACCGGAGGCGATCACCGGCACATGCACCGCGGCGCGTACGGCTGCGATCATATCCAGGTCGAATCCCGTGGTCATCCCATCCGCATCCATCGAGTTCAGCAGAATCTCCCCCACCCCCAGATCTACCCCGTGGCGGGCCCATTGCACCGCGTCCAGCCCGGTTGGGGTCCGCCCGCCGTGGGTGGTCACCTCGAACCCGGAGGGGTGGCCGGGGGTCCGGCGGGCGTCGACGGACAGCACCAGCACCTGGTTGCCGAACTGCCGAGTGATCTCTGCGATCACGGCGGGCCGCCGGATCGCGCCGGTGTTGATGGCGACCTTGTCCGCCCCCGCCCGCAGCAGCACGTCGACGTCAGCGACCGAGGTCACACCGCCCCCGACGGTGAGGGGGATGAACACCGTCTCGGCGGTCCGCCGAACCACGTCGAGCGTGGTCTCCCGGCCCTCGGCCGACGCCGAGATGTCGAGGAAGGTCAGGTCGTCGGCACCCTCCGCGTCGTACGTCGCGGCCAACTCCACCGGGTCGCCGGCATCGCGCAGGTTGGCGAAGTTGACGCCCTTGACCACCCGGCCGCCATGAACGTCCAGGCATGGAATGACTCGGACGGCGACGGGCACAGGCTCAGCCTAGGGCGTGTCCGGCAAACTCCTCAGGCGCGTCGCGCGGGGCGTCTGTGGACCGCAAAGATGTCGAGGCATCAGCCACGCGCTGCGCGCCGGATGCGGCCTTGTGCGGAGGAATGATGCCGAAAAACCGCCGGATCCAGGCTCATGTGCGGCCTTGTGCGGAGAGACGGAGACATCAGCCAGCCGCCGGGCGCCGGATGCGGCCTTGTGATGCTCCTATGTCTGTCAAGCGGCTTGGGGTGGGGGTTGGGTTGTTTGGTTGGGTTGGGTGGTGAGTAGGTGGTAGATGCGGCGGGCGAGGTAGCGCTTGAGGCAGCGGCGGATGTCGCGGTTGGTTTTGCCGCGGGTTTTGAGTCGGTTGGCGTAGGCGCGGGTTTCGGGGTCGCTGCGTAGTCGGGTGAGGGCGATGGTGTGTAGGGCGCTGTTGGCGCGTCGGTCGCCGCCGCGGTTGAGGCGGTGGCGGGTGGTGTTGCCGGAGGAGGCGGGGATGGGGTTGGCTCCGCAGAGGGCGACGAAGGCGGCTGGGGTGGTCATGCGTTCGGGGTTGTCGCCGGCGGTGATGAGGAGTTGGGCGGCGGTGATGGGGCCGACGCCGGTCATGGCGAGCAGGTCGGGTCGGTGGCGGCGGGTCAGGTGGTCTAGGTCGGCGGTGGCCTGATCGATCTCGGTGTCGAGGTTGGTGATCCGGTGGGCCAGCCGCCGTAGCGCGGTCTTGGTGGCCTGGCCGGGATCGGTGAGATCGCCGGTGCGGAACCGGCTGCAGATGAGGAGTTGGTCGGTGCGGGAGAGCGGCTCGAGCTGGCTGCGTAGAGCGGTTGGGGCGGTCCAGATCAGCTGCTGGAATGCATTCAGCGCTGCGGTCCGGTCGTGCACGGCGGACTGGCGGGTTTGGTGCAGTACGCGCAGGCTTTCCACGATCCCGTTACGGGCTTTGGGCACGGCCAGGTCCGCTCCGGCCAACGCTGCCCGGGCGGCGTTCTCGGCGTCGACCGGGTCGGACTTGCCCCGGCCGCGTCGCAGTCGCCGCGTCGGCCGGTTCACCTCCAGGACTTGCACTGAGGCGGCCCGGCAGTGCTCGGTTAGCCCGGCGCCGTAGGAGCCGGTGCCTTCCACCGCGACCCTGGCCAGCTCACCGAGGGAGCTCAACCAGCCCAGCAAAGCGCGGTAACCGGCAGGGCTGGCAGGGAAGGTGGCATGGCCCAACGAGATGCCACGCTGATCGACCGCGGCCGCGGTGTGAGTGCGGGAATGGGTGTCGACCCCGCCGAACACCAGCCGGTCAGCGGCGGCCGGGTTGGACGGATCGGACAGGTTTGGCAGGCTAGTTCTCACAGCCTTCCTTTCGTGGAGGGAACGAAGCGCTGAGACGGCAGCCGGCCGGCCGGACAACACAGTGACGAGCCTTGAAAGACAAGCTCCTATCAAGCCACGGCCGGTCGGCTACCGTCGCCGCTGCCTAAGACGACAAATCACAAACAAGACACTCAACGGTCAGCGGAGAGACGAGCCAATCTCAGGTCAACTGCGACCGATCATTACACCTGACTGATCGGCAACCCCATACTCACTGTGGAGAGACGCAGCCGAGATCGGCCGATCCCGCCACCGGATGCGGCCTTGTGCGGAGAAACCGAGCCGAGATCGGCCGATCCCGCCACCGGATGCGGCCCTGTGCGGAGAAACGCAGCTGTGTCGCCGGAGGGCTGCTGGCCGGGCTCGGCGGCTGTCGGCGGAGCGTGGAAGGATGGCGCTCATGAGGTTGGGCACCACGA
>JBKPNA010000148.1:0-4954 GCA_046765695.1 Actinomycetota bacterium
GCTGAGCTGTCCGGCCGCACCGTCCAGGAAATCTCCGACGCGTTCGGACATCGCATCGATCCGCAGCTGCTGCTCTTCCGGCGGATCTGCGGCACCGTCGTCAAGACCGACCCGGTCACCGGGATCGTCTACCCGGTGCCCTACGCGACGGTGGAGGTGGAGGACACCGACTGTTCGCTGCTCGGCTACTTCCCGAGCATTTCACCATGGTCGTGGTTCTTCCCGTTCTCGTGTCGGCGCGAGGTCATCGGCACCACGACAACGGACGAATGCGGTCGGTTCTGCGTCTGGGTGCCCCGCTGGGAGATCGACTGGATCATCAAGTGGCAGGCCCAGAAGGTCTGTTTCCCGGTGATCTTCCAGCGGCCGGACCTGCGGGACGTCCTCGAACAGCTCCAGCCCATCCCGCGGCCCGTGCCGCAGCCGGACCCAGGACCGATCCGGCTGGACCCGCGACGGCCGCTCGACCCGGACCTGCTGCGTCGGGGAATCGACCTCGGCGCATTCGCAGGCCAGGCCACCGATCAGTTCGATCTCCGCACCTCGGCGCTACGGACCGCGCTGACCGACGCTCTCGGTGACCGGCTGGCCAAACGGGTCATCGCGCTCAGCGAGCCCCGTTCCTTCGCCGATGACGTGCCAGATTTCGCCGCGCCAGCCTTCGATCGCGACCTGCGGCCGCCGCTGCCCGCCGACCTGCGGGCCGCCCTACTGGACGACGACCACGCGGCCGAGATCCCGGCATCGGTGAAACAGCTCGCCGCGAAGCTGAACATCAAGGTCGAAGATCTGGCGGGGCTCGACCTGCGCCGGGCTATCGGCCCCTTCAAGCGCTGCGTCACCGTCTTCCTGCCGGAGTGGACGCCGATCCTCGACGTACCGGACATCACCTTCCGGGTCAGTCAAGACACCAACGGCGACGGCGTCGAAGAGCCGATCTACTCCGAGAGCTACTTCCAGGTCCGCTGGAACTCGGGACCGATCTCGAACATCACCATCGAGGCCGACCCCAACGCGCTCGCCGGGCGGCTGTGCCGCGAAGACGGCGAGGTCCCGTGCGGCGACGTCCCAGCGGTGGTGATGGTCGGCCGCCTGCCGGTGGCCGACGTGCCCGATCTGTACGACCCTGTCGCCGGCGTGGGGCTGCGCACCAACCGCCCGCATCCGGGTGAGTTCTACAACGACCCGACCGTGCCGAAGCCGCCCGCCGCCTCACCGCTGACCGGAGTGCTGTCGATGTTCGGCTGCATCGACACCGACCCGACGGCGACCCACTACCGGCTGATGTTCGAGTTCAGTGCCGACGACGGCGCGACGTACGGGCCGCCGACCCCCTTCCGAGGCCTCACCTGGCCCCTGTTCCGGCTGGACGGCGCGGGCCACAGCGAGTGGCACTGGCCGATGCCGGACGCCGACGGCTGGTATCCGATCGCCCTGCCGGCCGGCCCGAACCCGTGGCTGCCGCAGAGCCTGGTCCTCGACTGGAACAGTGCCGCCGACGCCGACGGACTGTACCGCGTCACGCTGCAGTTGGGGACCGGCGGAACGGCCGTCACCCAGTCGTCGGCGCCCGTCGGGTTCGCCATCGACAACAGCGGCCCCCGCGGGCCTCTGACCGTCGATTGGTCGACCTCACCGGCCGGACCTTTCACCCCGCTGGTCGCCGGCAGCTGCCCGGTCGTGCACCGGGGAGCTACGCCGGTCGACACCTACTTCCGAGTCACCCTCGATGCGTCGGCCAGCCACCTGCGCTCGGCCGCCCTGAACGCCGGCGGCTGCGGGATCGGCGACTTCGAGTTCCAGAGCGGCACGGGCGGCGTACGCGTCGGCCTCACCAACCGCTACGAGCACTGGCACACGACGACGAACGACAATGATCAGCTGATGCAGGCGGTCTACCGGCTGCCGGCGACCACGGCTGAGGGCACGTACACGATCAGTGCTGAGGTGCAGAGCCGGGCGTTCAGCCCGAACGCATCGCTCTACCTGAACATGCCGACGTGGGAAGGCGACAGCGCACCGAACTACGTGCTGCCCAGCTTCTCCTTCTCGGTCTTCAACTCCTGAGGGCGGTGGCGTTCAGTGTCGCAGCGGGACGCGGCGTTCGTGGTCGCCGTCCTCGCGACCTGGCGGATCTCGCACCTGATCGCCAAGGAGGACGGGCCGTTCGACATGGTGCTGCGGGCCCGCGCCCGAGCCGGCACCTCGATGCTGGGCCGGCTGATGGACTGCCCCTACTGCGTCAGCGTCTGGGCCGCCCTGCCGCTCGCGGGCTGGCTCGCCCGGCGCGGCGGACTCCCGGCCGCCGACGTGGTGCCGGTCTGGCTGGCGATTTCGGCCGGAGCCTGTCTGCTCGAGGAGGCGACCTCCGGTGGCCCCAACCAGCCGGGGTCGAGGTCATCGAGCAGCCTTCGGAGTCGCAAACGAGGAGGAGCGATGACCTGCTGCGGTGATCGACGGGCCAGATTGGCTCAGGGACTGCGGGCGGCCCAGTCGGCCCCGGGCAAGGTCGACCCGCCCGGAGGGCGAGTCACGGTGCGCTACCAGGGTCCGGTGCCCATGGTGCTGCGCGGTACGGCGTCGGGCGAGATCTATCGGATGAGCCAGGCGGACTCCGCAGTGGAGGTCGACAGCCGGGACGCGGTCGCCCTGATCCGGACCGGATGGTTCTCTCGTTCCTGACGTCAACCTGCTGCCCCGCCGGGCCGCGTTTGCACCCTTTCGTTCCCTTTGCGGCACGACGAAACGCCGCGAAGCGAATGAGAGGGTGCAAATCCCGTTGTGGCCGGTCATGGCCACCACCAGGGCTTCAGCGCGCAGATCAGGGCACTAGGGTGGCGAGCGTCCGCGATCCAAGGAAGCCTTGATGACCGAACCGCCGATTCCACACGACCCGTGGATTCCCGCGGATTCCCCCTTTCCGAACGCTGAGCCAGCGCAGATTCCTCCCGGCGTCGACCCTGGATCGATCTTGTCGGCGGCGGGAAGGGATGAGATCGACACCGACGTGTTGATCGTGGGCTCCGGCATGGGCGGCGGCACCCTGGCTTGGGCGCTGAAGGACGTCGACGCTCGAGTACTGATTGTCGAACGCGGCGGGTTCCTCCCGCGGGAACCGGAGAACTCCGATCCCGTCCAGATGTACATCAAGGGCCGCTACAAGACAGCCGGCTACTGGTACGACGGGAAGACCGGAGCGCCGTTCACCCCCGGCGTCTACTACTGGGTCGGTGGCAACACCAAGTTCTACGGCGCGTGCCTGCCGCGCTTCCGGCGTAGTGACTTCACTGAGGTCGAGCATCAGGAAGGCACCTCGAAGGCCTGGCCGTTCAGCTACGACGACCTGGAGCCCTTCTACTGCCAGGCCGAATCACTCTTCGACGCCCATGGCGTCATCGGCGAAGACCCCACCGAACCACAGCACTCAGCACCGTATCCCTATCCCGCCATCGAGCACGAGCCGGCCATCGAGAGGTTCGCCGACAGCCTTCGCGGAAGCGGCCTTCATCCCTTCCACATGACCAATGCCATGAACATCACCAGTTCTGCGGACCGGGCCGCCGTCACCACGGCTGACGGGTGCCCCGACAACACAGGCCTGAAGTCTGAAGCCGAGAACAAGGTGGTCCGCCCGGCGCTGGCCGCCGGGCGCGTCAAGATCATGCCCCGATCGGAGGTGACCAGGCTGCTGACATCACCCGATGGTCGCAAGGTGGTTGCGGCCGAGGTGCGGACCGAGGGGCGAATAGTGCGTGTCAACGCACGGCAGGTCGTCGTCTCAGCCGGAGCCGTGAACTCCACCGCCTTGCTGCTGAGATCGGCAACCAGGCAGCACCCGACCGGTCTGGCCAACTCTTCGGACATGCTCGGCCGCAACTACATGGTTCACAACAGCACGTTCTTCGTTGGCGTCAATCCTGTCCGCAAGAACCCGACCAAGTGGCAGAAGACCCTCGGGTTGAACGACTTCTACCACGCAGGTCCGCTCACCCAGTACCCGCTCGGCAACCTGCAGATGCTCGGAAAGCTCCAAGCGCCGATGATCAAACCGGCCCGGCCATGGGCGCCGACCTGGGCGCTCACGTTCATGACCAACCGGAGTATCGACCTCTACCTCACCACCGAGGATCTGCCCAGCCGGGACAACCGGGTCCGCGTCGACGGCGATCGGATCCTGATCGACTGGACTCCCACCAACCTTGCTCCTCACCACGAGCTGGTGCGTCGCGTCACCAGACTCGTGCGAAATGCCGGGTATCCCCTGATCTTCACCCAGCGCATGGGTATCGAGACGAACTCCCACATGTGCGGGACCGCGGCCGCCGGTACCGATCCAGCGACCAGCGTGCTCGATCCCAACTGTCGCACTCATGACATCGACAACCTCTGGATCGTCGACGCATCGTTCTTCCCCTCCTCCGCCGCCCTCAACCCGGCGCTGACCATCGCCGCGAACGCCTTGCGAGTCGCGCCCGCGATCGCCGCGCAACTCTAAGCAGGGACCGAGCGCCCATCTTGGTTGGTCGTCTCGCCCAGCCGCCAACCTCCCAGTCCGCCACGCCCGGATCACCAGGTCGGGATGGAGTGCCGCGAAGACCGGCCTGGCAGGCGGCCGGCCGCTCCTTGCATCAGAGGAAGCCCGGCGGCACCTTGAGAACGCCATCCCTGATGGCCTTGCCCCAGGTTCATGAAGTCGTCGTGCGACATCACCCCGCCCACGGCTCGCACGGTCGCCGTCTGTTGTACGCCGCCCTTCGTCCTTATCACCTGAATGTCGTTCACGCCTGTGCGGCGGAGCTCGACGACACCGCGGCCCTCGAGCTGGGCCAGCTTTTTCAGAGCAGCCACGTAGGCGGCCGCCCGGGTGTCGAAGTCTTTCTTGACACCGAGCTGGATGAGCCGGTTCGCCTCGGCGATGATCTCCGTGTCGGACAGCGCGAGCACTTCTTGCTGC
>JBKPNA010000149.1:0-48617 GCA_046765695.1 Actinomycetota bacterium
GCGGCGTCGAGGCCGCCGCTCAGGTAGCAGGCGTCCAGCAGGGTGATTCGGATTCCGGCCTCGCGAGCGGCCTCGATCAAGGCCCTGCCCATCTCGTTGGGGTCGTCGTACGGCCGCCCGTTGCGATCGTGATGCAGGTAGTGGAACTCACCGACCGCGGTGATTCCCGACAGGGCCATCTCGGCGTACGTCGCCCGGGCGAGATCGAAATAGGAGTCGGGGTCGAGACGGGCGGCTACGGCGTACATCTGCTCCCGCCAGGTCCAGAACGTGCCACGGCCAGCGTGCGTACGTCCGCGGAGAGCGCGGTGGAAAGCGTGACTGTGGGCGTTGGCGAACCCGGGGAGGACGACCCCGTCCAGTCGCTCGTCGCCGGGCTGTGGGTCCACCTCGGTCCGTACCTGGCCGAACCTGTCCGCGATCACCTCGAACCGGACCCGGCGCGCCAACCCGTCCGGCAGCTGCGCGTACGGTGCCCAGAACGCGCTCATGCAGCGGCTCCGGCCAGCTCGCCCAGTACCGCTGCCAGGGTGTCGACACCGGTCAGGCAGTCGTTCCGTTCGGCGTGCTCGAGTGGGGAGTGCGATACGCCGGTGGGATTGCGGACGAAGATCATCACGGCCGGGATCCCTGCACCGGCGAGGATGCCGGCATCGTGGCCGGCGCCGGTGCCGAGTCGCGGCGCGTCGGGCAGCACACCGGCCACCCGGTCGATCAGTTCCTCATCGAAGCGGGTCGGCGGCGTCCAGGACTCCTCGCGCACCCGGCCACCGGCGCCATCGGCAAGCGCCGTCACCGCCGCAACCGTACGGCGTACCGCCTCCTCCTCAGGACCCCGGGCATCGAGCCAGCCGGTGGCGGAGCTCGGGACCGCGTTCACGCCACCGGGTCGCACCTCCGTCCGGCCGACGGTCGCCAGGCAACCCTCGGCCAGCGCCGCCCGACGTGCGGCCAGCACGGTCTCGGCCAACGGGATCAGCGCGTCGCGCCGGTCGGCCATGCCAGTCGTGCCGGCATGGTTGGCCTCTCCGCCGAAGTCGAGCCGCCAGCGGCCGTGCGGCCAGATGTCGGTGCCGATCGCCACCGGTTGGGCCAGGTCGACCAGACCGCGACCCTGCTCGATGTGCAGCTCGACGAAGCTGCCGATCCTGCGCAGGACCTCAGGGTCCCGCCCGATCACCTCGGGGCGCCGGCCGGCGGCGAGCAGCGCCTCGGCCATGCTGATGCCGTCGCGATCGATGAGCTCCAGCGCCCGATCAGCGGCGAGCGCGCCGGTGATCACCCGCGACCCGGCGCAGGCGATGCCGAACCGGGCACCTTCCTCGTCACCGAAGTTGACCACGCCGAGGGGGCGGTCAGGTATTCGCCCCTCCTCCCGCAGCCGGTCGAGAGCGGCGAACGCACTGATCACTCCAAGCGGCCCGTCGTACGCGCCACCGTCCGGCACGCTGTCCAGGTGGGAGCCGGTGACCACGCCGGGCTGCTGATCTGGGTCGCCCCACCAGGCCCACTGGTTGCCCATCCGGTCCTCGGTCAGGGTGAGCCCCCGGTCCGCGGCCTCGCCGGCGAACCACTCGCGCAGCAGATGGTCTTCCGCGGTGAGGGCGAAGCGACGGTAGCCGCCGGTTTCGGTCGAGCGGCCGATCTCCAGGACGGCCAACCAGAGCCGATCGAACGTCAGGCTCACGTCAGGTCCGCGCCGTTCTGATCCATCGGAATCCGCACGCCCCGTTCGGTCGCGACCTGCCGTGCCGAGTCGTATCCGGCGTCGACGTGCCGCAGCACACCCATCCCCGGGTCGTTGGTCAGCACCCGGGCGAGTTTCTGCGCAGCCAGCTCCGAACCGTCGGCCAGCGACACCTGCCCGGCGTGAATGGACCGTCCGATGCCGACACCGCCACCATGGTGGATCGACACCCAGCTCGCTCCGGACGCCGTGTTGATCATCGCGTTGAGCAACGGCCAGTCGGCGATCGCATCGGAGCCGTCGGCCATGGCCTCAGTCTCGCGGTAAGGGCTCGCCACCGAGCCGCAATCGAGATGGTCACGACCGATCACGATGGGTGCGCTGATCGTTCCCCTGGCCACCAGGTCGTTGAAGGCCAGGCCGGCGCGGTCCCGCTCGCCGTACCCGAGCCAGCAGATCCGCGCTGGCAGGCCCTGGAACGCGATCTTCTCACTCGCGCCGCGCATCCACCGCTGCAGCCGGTCGTTGTCCGGGAAAAGGTCCATCACTGCCCGATCCGTCGCCGCGATGTCGGCCGGGTCACCCGACAGGGCCACCCAGCGGAAGGGTCCCTTCCCTTCGCAGAACAGCGGCCGGATGTACGCCGGCACGAAACCAGGGAAGTCGAACGCCCGTTCGTACCCGCCCTTGCGCGCCTCGTCGCGGATCGAGTTGCCGTAGTCGAAGACCTCGGCGCCGCCGTCGCCGAACTCGACCATGGCCTGTACGTGCCGCGCCATGGAGGCCCGGGCCCGGTCGGTGAACTCCTCCGGCTTCTTTTCCGCGTAGTCGGCCCAGTCTTCGACCGAGATCCCCTCTGGCAGGTAGGACAGCGGGTCGTGGGCGCTGGTCTGGTCGGTGACGATGTCGATCGGTACGCCGCGCCGGAGCAGCTCGGGAAAGACCTCGGCGCAGTTGCCGACAACTCCCACCGACCAGGCCCGGCGATCCGCCTTGGCCTGCAGCGCCTTCTCCACCGCGCCGTCCAGGTCGTCGGCTATCTCATCGAGATAGCGGTGCGAGACCCGTCGATCGAGCCGGCTCCGGTCGACATCCACGATCAGGCAGACTCCGCCGTTCAGCGTGACGGCCAGCGGTTGCGCGCCGCCCATGCCGCCGCCGCCGCCGGTCAGGGTCAGAGTCCCGGCGAGCGTGCCACCGAACCGCTTCTCGGCGACGGCGGCGAACGTCTCGTAGGTGCCCTGCACGATGCCCTGGGTGCCGATATAGATCCAGGACCCTGCCGTCATCTGCCCGTACATCGTCAGGCCGAGCCGCTCCAGCCGCCGGAACTCCGGCCAGGTCGCCCAGTCGGGAACCAGGTTGGAGTTGGCCAGGATCACCCGCGGCGCCCACTCGTGGGTGCGCAGCACGCCTACCGGCCGGCCGGACTGGACCAGCATCGTCTCGTCTGCCTCGAGGGTGGTCAGCGTGCGCACCATGGCATCGAATGCACGCCAGTCCCGGGCAGCCCGCCCGGTGCCGCCGTAGACGACCAGGTCGTCGGGGCGTTCGGCGACCTCGGCGTCGAGGTTGTTCATCAGCATGCGCAGCGGGGCCTCGGTGGCCCAGCTCTTGGCGGTCAGGGTGGTGCCCCGCGGGGCCCTGACCGGTCGCGCGCCTTCCATGGGTTGTTCCTTTCTGATCGGATCAGGCCAGCAGGCCGAGGACGGACTCCGCGGCGGCCACGGCGGTTCCGCTGGTGATCAATTCCACCGCCACCTCGATCTCGGGTGCCAACCAGCGATCAGGTCCGGGACCGGGCGCGCCGGCCGCGCGAAGAGCAGCGATCACCGCCCCCGTGGCCGGGGAGGGGGAGAGCGGAGCCCGCAGCTCGATGCCACGGGCGGCGGTCAGCAGCTCGATGGCCAGTACCCGGGTGAGGCCGTCGACGGCGCGGCGAAGCTTGCGTGCTGCCGACCAGCCCATCGACACATGGTCCTCCTGCATGGCCGAGCTCGGGATGGAGTCGACCGAGGCCGGCACGGCGAGCCGCTTGAGCTCGGAGACGATGGCGGCCTGGGTGTACTGCGCGATCATGTTGCCAGAGTCCACTCCGGCATCGTCCGCCAAGAACGGCGGCAGCCCACTGTTCCTGGCCCGATCGAGGAAGCGGTCGGTACGGCGCTCGGCAATGCTCGCCAGGTCGGCGGCCGCGATCGCCAGGAAGTCCAGTTGGTAGGCGATCGGCGCACCGTGGAAGTTGCCGTTCGACTCCAGCCGGCCGTCCGGTGTGACGACCGGGTTGTCGATCGCGGATCCCATCTCGATCTCGGCGACGGCGGCGGCGTGCGCGATGGTGTCGCGGGCCGCTCCGGCCACCTGCGGGGAGCAGCGCAACGAGTACGCGTCCTGCACCCGAGGGCAGTCGTCGGTGTCATGGCTTGCCCGGATCTCACTGCTGGCCATCAGGGCTCGAAGGTTCGCGGCGGAGGCCAGTTGACCCGGATGCGGCCGCAGCGCGTGCAGGTCGGCAGCGAACACGTGGTCGGTGCCGAGCAGGCCTTCGACGCTCATCGCGGCGGTGATGTCGGCCACCTTGACCAGGTGCTGCAGGTCGGTGATCGCCAGCACCAGCATGCCCAGCATGCCGTCTGTGCCGTTGATCAGCGCCAGGCCCTCCTTCTCGGCCAGGGTGATCGGTTCGAGCCCGGCTGCCGCGAGAGCCTCGGCCGCCGGCCGCCGTTCACCGGATTCGGTCCGGACCAGACCCTCGCCCATCAGCGCCAGAGCGCAGTGCGCCAGCGGGGCCAGGTCACCGGAGCAGCCGAGGCTGCCGTACTCGTGCACGACCGGGGTGATCCGCGCATTGAGCAGATCGGTGTAGGCGGCGAGCGTCTCCGCGCGTACGCCCGTCCGCCCGGTAGCCAGCGTGGCTAGTCGCAGCAGCATCATGGCCCGGACGACCTCGGTCTCCACCTCAGGTCCCGACCCGGCGGCGTGGGAGCGGATCAGGCTGCGCTGCAGCTGAGTGCGCAGCTCGGCAGGGATGTGGCGGGTGGCCAAGGCACCGAAGCCGGTAGACACTCCGTAGTGCGGCTCGCGGTCGTCGGCGAGCGCCTCGATCACGGCGCGGCTGCGTCGTACGTCGTCCCACGACTGCGCGGCGATCTCTACCGGAGCGCCGTCTCGGGCAACGGCCACAACGTCGGCGAACGAAAGCGGCCCCTTCCCGACGGCAACAGGGCTGGTGATCGTGGGCATGATTAATTGGACGCGCACGCCGGGCTCCGATGGAGACTCCGGGCCGCAGAAGTGTCTCGGATCTGAGACTCTTGAGGCATGTCGCTCGCGCCGGCCGCCGACTCCGCGCTGCGGATCCTCGCCCTGCTGGCCCGTCAGGTTGAACCGGTGCCGGCCGGCCTGATCAGCGCCACGTTGCAGCTGCCCCGCTCGACGACGTACCGGCTGCTCGGCATATTGATCGATCAGGGCTTCGTCAGCTACCTGCCCGAGGAACGGCGCTACGGACTCGGCGTTGTCTCCTTCGAGCTCGGCTCGGCGTATGCGCGGCAGATGCCGCTGCGCCGGATCGCGCAGCCGGTGCTCAGCCGACTCGTCGACCAGGTGGGACAGAATGCTCATCTGGCGGTGCTGCACGGCACCGACGTGTACTACGTGATCGAGGAGCGGGCCTCAGGGCGGCCGCCGCTGGTCAGCGATGTGGGGGTGCGGCTGCCGGCCACGCTCACCGCGTCTGGTTTGGCGATGCTGTCCCGGCTGACCGCGGCTCAGCTACGGGCTCTTTACCCCAGCGCTGCCGCGTTGGTGCAGCGCGACGGCCGCGGGCCGGGCACTCTCCAGGCTCTGCGTACCGTGCTGGTCGAGACCCGGCGCCGAGGTTTCGCGCTGGAGGAGGATCTGGTGACGCCAGGACTGTCATCGGTGGGTCTGCCGGTGCTCGACCACACCGGACATCCGCTGGCCGGCGTCTCGGTCACCTATCAAGCCGACCGAGTGGAAACCGGCGAAGAGCGCCGGCTGGTCGAAGCGGTACGCCGCGCGGCCGAGACGCTCACCCGCCGGCTGCGCGGTTGACCCTCGTCACGTTTCTCCGCACAAGGCATCTGGCAGTGGTTTCGGGCTGATCTGGCCGCGTTTCTCCGCACAAGGCCACGTGTGGGGGCGGTTTGGGGCGGATCCGATCGGCGGCTGGCCACTCGTACGCGTTTCGCGTCACATGACGGCTAAAACGTGTCTCGGACTGCTGCCCGACACCTGTCACTCATCACATGACGGCAAACGCGTACAGGCGGGGGCGCGAATCCGGCCTAGGAGAATCCCGTCGGCAGGTGGGGGACGTAATGCTCCTCCAGCGCGCGTACCTCGTCATCGCTGAGCTCTACGTCGAGCGCCGCAACCGCGTCAGAGAGGTGGTGCGGCTTGGTCGGGCCCACAATCGGTGAATCGACCACAGGGTTCCTCAGCACCCAGGCGAGCGCGACCTGAGCCATCGGGATACCGCGGGCTTGGGCAACTCCGGCCACTGCATCGACAATCGGGCGGTCGGCCTCGATGTCGTACCGTCGGCCCATCGGGTCGGTGTCGGAGCGTTGCGTCTGCTCGCCCCACGGCCGGGCCAGTCGTCCCTTGGCGAGCGGACTCCAGGGGATGCTGCCGACACCCTGGTCGGCCAGCAGACCGAACATCTCCCGCTCCTCCTCGCGCTGCAACAGGCTGTACTGGTTCTGCATGGAGACGAACCTGGTCCAACCATGCAGATCGGCGACATGCTGCATCTTGGCGAACTGCCACGCCCACATCGAGGACGCGCCGAGGTAGCGGGCCTTGCCGGCCTTGACCACGTCGTGCAGCGCCTCCATGGTCTCCTCGACCGGCGTCTCGGGGTCGAAGCGGTGGATCTGGTAGAGGTCGACGTAGTCGGTGTCCAGCCGGGTCAACGAGCCATCGATCTGCTCCAGAATCGCCTTGCGGGACAGCCCTGAACCGGCCGGACCCTCGTGCATCTTGCCGTGCACCTTGGTGGCCAGGACGATCTCGTCACGGCCATACTTCTTCAGCGCCCGCCCGACAATCTCCTCCGAACTGCCCAGGCTGTAGACGTTGGCGGTGTCCCAGAAGGTGATGCCGAGGTCGATGGCCTGCTGGAAGTACGGCTGGGCCTCCTCGTCGCCCAGGGCCCACTCGTTGAAGCCGCGGGAGGTGTCGCCGAAGCTCATGCAGCCGAGCGCGATCCGACTGACCTGCAGCCCGGAGCTGCCGAGACGGGTGTAGTCCATGACCTTTGAGCCTAGCCATCGCTGCTTTGAGGGCAGCGCGGGAGGGCTGGTTACCGATAGCCTGACGAAATGGCGACAGTCAGCCTCCCGGGTGGGCCGACGCTGAGCTACCGGGAGTGGGGGCGCCCCGACGGGGCGGTAGTCCTGATGTTGCACGGGCTCGGCTCGTCCGGCGCGACCTGGCGGCATGTCGCGCCGGTCCTGGGTGAGAGCTTCCGGGTGATCGCCCCCGACGCCCGCGGCCACGGCGACAGCGACTGGACCCACGAGTACTCGGTCGAGCTGATGGCGGACGATGTCGCTGGATTCCTCGAGCAGATCGGGGTGCTGGCGGCGATCATGGTCGGCCACTCGATGGGCGGCGTGGTCGCGTACGCGGTCGCCGCGACCCGGCCCGAGCTGGTGCGCCTGCTGGTGCTGGAGGAGATGCCGCCGCCGGACCCTGCGAAACCGCCGCGGCCGTACCCCCGCCATGGTGAGCCGGACGACGACCACGACTGGCGAGCCGTGGTGGCACTGCGCCGCTGGCGTAACGCCCCGCCCAACGGCTGGTGGGAGATGGCCGACCGGATCGGCAGCAGGACGCTCGTGATGAGTGGCAGCCGCAGCGACCTGCCCACTGACCGGATGGAGGAGCTCGCCCAGCGGATCCCTCGTGGGGAGTTCGTCTCAGTGGATTGCGGTCACACGATTCACGAGGAGCGGCCGAGTGAGTTCCTGCGGCCCGTGGAACCGTTCATCTCCTTCTTCGCCAAGTAGCGCACTGAGAAGTCTGCGACGCTCCGCGTCGCGCGGATCGCGCTCTGGACCCGCCGCATTCGTCGTCACTCGCGAACGAAAAGCGTGTTCGCTCGCTCCTTCTCATCACGGCGGCGCGCGATCCGGCACCCACCTATCCTTGGTCGCATGTCCGTCCCGACCTCGGCACTGGCTGCTGGGCCTTCGGGGCAGACCGGCCAGTCCCGCGACCGCGGCCTCGCCAACGCCCCCACGCCGGACGGTGTGCTCCGGCGGGCATTTCGGCGTAACGGCCTGCCGCAGGAGCCGAACCTGAGCGAGCCGCTGCCCAAGAGACTCATCAAGAGGCCGATCTTCTGGGTCACGGTTGTGATGTTGGTGACCTATGCCGTGCTGCTGGTTCTGCTCTATCGGCAGACGGTGCCCGACCAGCAGGTCCACGGTGGCACCCTGCCCGGGCTCGGGACTGAGGCGGTGCCGATCGCAGCCAAGTACGCGGCGATCACCGCGATCCCGCTCTCGTTGGTCTTCCTCTGGGCCGACCGGTTCCGGCCGCAGCGCTTCTGGGTCTGGTTGATGACGTTCGGCTGGGGCGCCTGCGTCGCGACCTTCGTCTCCGCCCAGATCAACACCTGGGCTGCTGGACACCTGAGCATCGTCGGCGACGGTGACCCGGCAACCGCGGCGCGAGCGGCAATCTTCGTGGCCCCGTTCGTCGAGGAGGCATCCAAGGCGACGGTGCTGTTCTGGCTCGCCATCCTGATGCGCTACCAGTGGGTGAGCCGGCTCAGCGGGATCGTGCTGGCCGGCCTGTCCGGTGCGGCCTTCGCCTTCACCGAGAACATCCTCTATTACGGCCGGGCCTACCGCTACGCCGCCCGGACCTTCGGCGAGATGCCTCCGCTGGAGGCGCTGCAGCACCTTTTCGTGGTGCGGGGGCTGATGACCTTCTTCGGTCACCCGCTGTTCACCGCCATGACCGGGATCGGGCTCGCGATCGCGCTGCGCTCCAAGAGCAAGGTCGTGCGGGTCGTGGCGCCGCTTGCGGGATACTGCATCGCGTCGTTCCTGCACATGGCGTTCAACACCGTGGCGAGCCTGGTGTCGGGACCCAACCTGCTCTTCATCTATCTCGGGGTGGCCGTGCCGCTGGTTCTCGGCATGGTCGTCTTCGTGGTGCGGCAGGTGCTGCGGGAGGGCCGGCTGATCGCGAACCGGCTGACCGACTACGTGCGCGTGGGCTGGCTGGCCAGTTCCGACCCGCCGGCGCTGTCCCGGGTGCGTACCCGGACCCGCGCCGTGTGGCATGCGATCTTCCTCGGGCCGGACGTCTTCCTGGCCACCATCCGGATGCAGCGTGCGGTCACCGAGCTTGCCTATCTTCGGGACGCCTTGACCCGCGGCATCGTGGACCAGACCGGCTTGCAGCGGGAGAAGACGCTGCTGGCCAAGATCAAGGCCGTCCGCGGTCAGGCGGTCGTCCAGCCTCAGGGCCGGGCCGCGTACCCGTCGTTCCGCCGGCAGCCGGCCGCGCTTCCCGCGTACGCTCCGCCCAGCTTCCCAGGCCCTGCCGGACTCGGCGGGAACTATCCGGCACCGACCGCGTTCCCGGCTCCCACCGGCCCCCCGGCAGGCGTACCGGCCGTGGCCAGCGTGCCACTGGGGCAGACTGCTACCCAGTACTCAGAAGTCGACCCCAGCTGGAAACCGCCGGAGGAGTAGGAGTCTTGAGATGACCAGTCCACCGGCTTCGTTGCCCGTGCCTGGCAGATCAAGCTCCGAGCCAAGCACGGCGACACCCCTGGCGGCCGCGCTGGTCGAGTTGCGGGCGGCCGTCGCGCCACTCCAGATCCCGCTGCCGCTGCCCGGCGCCGCCGAGCAGCGCCACGCCGTCGCTGAGATCACCGCTCAGCTCGACGACTACGTGCTGCCCCGGCTGGCCACCATCGACGCCCCGCTGCTCGCCGTCGTCGGCGGGTCGACCGGCGCCGGCAAGTCGACGCTGGTGAACTCCCTGGTGGGTCGGCAGGTCAGCGCGCCGGGAGTGATCCGCCCGACGACTCGGTCTCCGGTGCTGGTGCACCACGCCAGCGATGCCCGCTGGTTCACCGACGACCGCATCCTGCCGGGACTGGCCCGGTCGACCGGGGCGAGCAAGGATTCCCGATCGCTGCACCTGGTGGTCGAGGACGCCATGCCGCCAGGTCTGGCCCTGCTCGACGCTCCCGACATCGACTCGGTGGTCGCCGAGAACCGGCAGCTTGCCGCCCAGCTGCTGGCAGCGGCCGATCTCTGGCTGTTCGTCACCTCGGCCGCCCGGTACGCCGACGCGGTGCCCTGGGACTTCCTGATCTCGGCGGCCGAGCGCAGCGCGGCGGTCGCCGTGGTGCTGGATCGGGTGCCGCCGCGCGCGATGGCGGAGATCCCGCCGCACCTGGGCCAGATGATGAGCGAGCGGGGCCTGGGCGACTCGGTGCTGTTCGCGGTGCCGGAGACGGCAACCGATGCCGAGGGTCTGCTGCCCGCTGCCGCGGTGCAGCCGATCCGGGGCTGGCTGGCAGCGCTGGCCCAGGACCGGGTCAGCCGCGCCAGGGTGGTCCACCAGACGCTGGACGGCGCCATCGGCGCGCTGGCCGGCAAGGCTCCGCAGCTCGCTCAGGCTGTCGACGAGCAGCTGGAGGCGATAGCCCAGCTGCGTGCGGAGGCCGACCACTCCTACGCCGAGGCGGTGCGCACGGTGGGGGTGCAGTCCGCCGACGGGACGTTGCTGCGGGGCGAGGTGCTGGCCCGCTGGCACGAGTTCGTGGGCACCGGAGAGTTCTTCCGCGCGCTGGAGAACAAGATCAGCTGGCTGCGGGACCGGGTGGTGGCCGCCTTCCGGGGGGAGCCGCCGGAAGCCGGCAACCTCAGGGTGGCGGTGGAGTCGGGGCTGGAGTCGCTGTTGCGCGACGAGGCCGATGCCGCCGCCGAGCGCGCCGAGGCGTCCTGGCAGGCCAACGCGGCCGGGCGGGCCTTGCTGGCCGAATCGGCCGAGGATCTGTCGAGGTCCTCCCCGGAGTTCGCCCGGGCGGCTGAGCGGACGGTCCGGGACTGGCAGGGAGCCGTGCTTGACCTGGTCGCCGACGAGGGCATGGGCCGGCGGTCGAGGGCCAGGTTCCTGGCTCTGGGGGTGAACGGGATCGGAGTCGCGCTGATGATCGCCGTCTTCGCCCACACCGGCGGGCTGGTCGGCGCCGAGGTCGGGGTTGCGGGTGGCACCGCGCTGCTGGCACAGCGGGTCCTCGAAGCGGTCTTCGGTGACCAGGCCATCCGCCGGCTTGCTGAGACGGCGAAGGACGATCTCGACGCCCGGGTGCAGGCGCTGATGTCAGGTGAGTTGCTGCGCTATCACCGGGTGCTGGATGCGCTGGCCGTACAACCTGATCAGGCGGAACGGTTGCGCCGGGCCGCGGCCGCCGTGCAGGCAGCGCGGGCGGCAGGCTTGCCTGCTGGCTCGGCAGCTGAGCTCGCCCCCGGTCCCAAGGAGGCCGCACTGCCGGCCGCGGAGGAACAGCGCTCCATCGAGGCTGCCAGGTTGACCCAGATACCCGCACTGGAGGCCGGTAGTGCGGACGACATCGTCGATGCGGAACTGGTCGACTCCCCACGTGAGGAGCTGCGCTGATGGCGGGCCGCGGGCTGGCGCTGCTGAGGCGCAGCGACCGTAGCGTGGACCTCGTCGACCACCTCAAGGCGCTGACCGAGGCGGTTGAACTCTGCGAGGGGCGAGTGGCCGAGGAGGTGCTGGCCGAGGCCCGCCGCGTGGTGGTCCACGCCGACCGCCGGCTCGCGCTCTCCGGCAGCGCCACGGTGGTAGCCCTTGCGGGCGCCACCGGTTCGGGCAAGTCGAGCACCTTCAACGCGCTGTCCGGCACTGACCTGGCCACCGTTGGCATACGCCGTCCCACCACCGCGCACGCCATGGCCGTCAGCTGGGGCGAGGAGTCGGCCGAGGATCTGCTTGACTGGCTGAAGATTCCACGGCGGCACACGCTCGAGGCCGGTGCGCAGCCAACGGACCTCGACGGTCTGGTGCTGCTCGACCTGCCCGACCACGACTCCACCGAGGTGGACCACCGGATGGAGGTCGACCGGCTGGTGCAGCTGGTCGACATGCTGATCTGGGTCGTCGACCCGCAGAAGTACGCCGACGCGGCGCTGCACGATCGCTACCTGATCCCCCTTGCCCGGCACGCGGAGGTGATGATGATCGTGCTGAACCAGGCAGATCTGCTCACCCCGGCTGAGCGCGAGCAGTGCCTGAAGGACCTGCGCAAACTGCTGAACCGGGAGGGTCTGGACAAGGTCGAGCTGCTCGCCGTCTCGGCGGTCACCGGAGACGGCCTGGACACGCTGCGCGCCCGGCTGGCCCGCCGGATCGCGGAGAAGCAAGTCGCCGCCCGCCGGCTGGCGGCCGACGTCGCGGTGGCGGCAGCCGCGCTGGAGCAGGCGTCGGGCACGACGAAGGTCACACCGCTGAGTCGTTCCAGTGTCGAGGCGCTGACCGGCCAGGTTGCCGAGGCGGCCGGGGTGCCGGTGGTGACCGAGGCGGTCGGACAGGCCTGGCGGCTGCGCGGTGGTCTTGCCACGGGCTGGCCGGTGCTCGCGTGGATGGCCAAGTTCAAGCCGGACCCGCTGCGCCGGTTGCACCTGGACCGGCTCGGGGCCGGCCGCCGGCGTAAGGAGATCGACCCTACCCAGGTAGGGCGTACGTCGCTGCCCGCCACCTCTGGGGTGCAGCGGGCGCGGGTCGACACGGCGGTTCGCGCGCTGGCCGACCACGCTGCTGCCGGGCTCAGCCGAGGCTGGGCCGAGGCGATCAAGCGGGCGGCGCGGTCAGCCCAGGACAGCCTGCCCGACCGGGTGGATCGGGCCATCGCCACGACCGACCTCGACCTGGCAGGGCACCGCCGGTGGTGGCAGTGGGTACGGGTCTTGCAATGGCTCCTCGTCGCGGCAGTGGTCGCCGGCCTCGGTTGGCTGGCCGCATCGGCGGTACTGCTCTACTTCCAGCTGCCGCCGCTGCCGCGGGTGCTGTGGTGGGGACTGCCGGCGCCGACCGTGCTGGTGGTCGGCGGCGTACTGGCCGGCCTGCTGGTGGCCGGGCTGGCCCGGATCGGGGTGGAGGTGGGCGCGCGACGGCGTACCGCCCGGGCCCGGCAGGCTTTGCGGGCAGCGATATCCCGAGTCACCGGCGAGCTGGTGGTCGCGCCGGTACGCCAGGAGCAGGAGCGCTATGAGGAGGCCCGGCTGGCGCTCGAGCGGGCCGGCCGCTGACCTCCTTACAGAAACCGGTCACAAACGACAGCAGATCGGCCGGATCTGCTGTCGACTGTGACCGGTTTCGGAGGAAACGGGGGGAGGCGCTTTTCCACAGCTGAGGCTCAGTCCGAAGCGCTGTCCACAGATTTGACTGGGCCCGGTCGATCGGTGCCTCGCGTCCGCATGCTGACGTCGAGCGTCAAGACGGCAGAAGGAGAGGCAATGGAAGCTTTGGTACAGATGACCGGCTACGCAGGAACCGAGGTCGACGTCCGGGGCAGCGGCAACGTGTCCGCTTTCCGGCTGGCCTGCACACCACGGATCCGGGGCAAGGGAGGCCAGTACAGCGACGGCAACACGACCTGGATCGATGTCACCTGCTTCCGCTCGCTGGCCGCCCACGTGGCGGCGAGCATCCGGAAGGGAGACCCGGTGATC
Source organism: Actinomycetota bacterium (assembly GCA_046765695.1). GTDB lineage: Bacteria > Actinomycetota > Actinomycetes > Propionibacteriales > Propionibacteriaceae > Microlunatus. The sequence goes on from JBKPNA010000149.1 coordinate 13,444, forward strand.
GTCATCGGAAAGTTGCGGACCAGCGTGTGGGAAAAGGACGGCCAGACGCGGGAGCGGATCGGCCTGGAGGCGGAGACAGTCGGTCATGACCTGACGCGAGGGACAGCGATCTTCCGGCGAGCGCCTCGGCCGAGCGTCGAGCCGACCGATGCCGAAGAGCCGGACGACGAGGTGGAGCGGGCCGGGCTCAGCGCCGAAGAGCGGGCTGCTCAAGGAGCAGAGGAGCGGGCCGCTCAAGGAGCAGAGGAGCGGGCCGCCCAAGCCGCCTAGGGAGCCGCCTGAGGCCAGCCGGCCCGGCGACCGCGCCCCCTGACGGGCCGTCCGACGGCTGAGGAAGCCTCAGGCGAGGCCCGGCTCCGACCGCGAGGAGCCAGGGCCGGTGGGTGACGCACCATCGTGAGCGGCAGGGCCCAAGCGCGCCGCCGATGGTGCGTCACCCTTGGGCCCTTCGATCGGCTGGCATACTTGTCCGGCGCTGCTGCCGTGCAACGGCCGGCGACCATCAACGCTCCAAGCAAAGGTCCTCCTCGCCGCTATGCCCGAATTCATCTACACCATGCACAACGTCCGCAAGGCCCTCGGTGACAAGGTCGTGCTGGACAACGTCACGCTGTCGTTCTACCCCGGCGCCAAGATCGGTGTCGTCGGACCCAACGGCACCGGCAAGTCGACCCTGCTGAAGGTGATGGCCGGGATCGAGAAACCGAACAACGGCGACGCCAACCTTGCCAAGGGCGCCAGCGTCGGCATCCTGCTGCAGGAGCCGCCGCTGACCGAAGGCAAGACCGTGTTGGAGAACGTCGAGGAGGCGGTGGCCGACATCAAGGCACTGCAGGCGCGGATGGACGAGCTGGGCATGGCGATGTCCGAGCCCGATGCCGACTTCGACGCGCTGATGGCCGAGATGGGTGAGGTACAGACGGAGCTGGACCACCGCAACGCTTGGGACATCGACTCGCAGCTGGAGCAGGCCATGGACGCGCTGCGCTGCCCGCCGCCAGACGCCATGGTCGACATCCTCTCCGGTGGCGAGCGGCGTCGGGTGGCGCTGTGCAAGCTGCTGCTGCAACAGCCCGACCTGCTGCTGCTGGACGAGCCGACCAACCACCTCGACGCCGAGTCGGTGCACTGGCTGGAGGGCCACCTGAAGGCGTACCCGGGAGCGGTGCTGGCGGTCACCCACGACCGGTACTTCCTGGACAACGTCGCCCAGTGGATCCTGGAGCTCGACCGCGGCCGCACCCATCCGTACGAGGGCAACTACTCCACCTATCTCGACACCAAGAAGTCCCGGCTGCAGATCGAGGGCAAGCGCGATGCGAAGCGGGCCAAGATCCTGGAACGGGAGCTGGAGTGGGCCCGATCGAACCCGAAGGCGCGGCAGGCGAAGAACAGGGCACGGCTGGCTCGCTACGAGGAGTTGGCTGCCGAGGCGGAGCGGAACCGCAAGCTGGACTTCGAGGAGATCAACATCCCGGCCGGACCGCGACTGGGCAGCAGCGTGCTAGAGGCGTCCAAGCTGGTCAAGGGGTTCGGCGACCGGCTGCTGTTCAACGGGCTCAGCTTCACCCTGCCCCGGGCGGGCATCGTCGGCGTGGTCGGCCCCAACGGGGTCGGCAAGTCCACGCTGTTCCGGATGATCGTCGGAGAGGAGACACCGGACTCCGGTGAGCTGCGGCTGGGGGACACGGTCAAGATCTCCTACGTCGACCAGAGCCGCAGCCGGCTGGCTCCCAACAAGAACGTTTGGGAGCTGGTTTCGGACGGGCTGGACTTCATCAAGGTGGCCAACTTCGAGATGCCGTCGCGGGCCTATGTGGCCTCGTTCGGGTTCAAGGGGCCGGACCAGCAAAAGCTGGCGGGTGTGCTCTCCGGCGGCGAGCGGAACCGGCTGAACCTGGCCCTCACCCTGAAGATGGGCGGCAACTTGCTGCTGCTGGACGAGCCAACCAACGACCTGGACGTGGAGACGCTCCAGTCGTTGGAGGACGCGCTGCTGGAGTTCCCCGGCTGCGCTGTGGTGATCTCCCACGACCGGTGGTTTCTGGACCGGATCGCAACCCACATCCTGGCCTGGGAGGGCGATGACGACGAGCAGGCCAAGTGGTTCTGGTACGAGGGCAACTTCGCCGACTACGAGACCAACAAGATCTCCCGCCTGGGCGTTGAAGCCGCCCGGCCGCACCGAGCTACCCACCGGCGACTCACCCGCGCCTGACCGATCCGCCCTGCGGATGGGCCGGATCTGGCCTTGTGCGGAGAAACGGGGGCGGTAACCCATAGATTCCGTGACGGATGTGGCCTTGTGCGGAGATACGAGCGGAAACCCGCGGATTGGGCGCACGGATGTGGCCTTGTGCGGAGGAACGTAAATCGAGGCAGTTCTGGGAGCCCGTTAAGGTGGCGGCCATGGTCGACGGGGCGACGGAGGATCTACCAGGGCGAGCCACTCCCGATGGGGTGAGCGATGCGACGGTCGAGGCGTTGGGCAAGCTGTCCGAGGCGTTGGAGACCTGCGAGCGGGCTCGCGGACATCTCTATGCCTTCCACCAGCTCACCGGGACGGCCGACATCCAGTTGGGTCGGGCCGTCACCGCACTGCGCGAGGCGGGCCATTGCGAGATCGCCGATCGTATCGACTGTGAGCTGGTCGGGCGGAACGTGGTGGAGGGTCGGTGGACTTTCCAGATCGTGGAGGACTACGACGACAACTACTGGTCGGTGTTCCGCGACCTGGAGCGCGCGGCCCGCGACGAACTCAGCGGAGGGGTACGTCACCTCTACGAGGCCCGGATGAAGCAGTCCGAGCGCAGTGCGGGCCGGCCCGGCCACGCCGCCCAACCCTGACTCGATACGGCGCTCGGCCCCCGTTTCTCCGCACAAGGTCGCATCCGTGGCGGGATTCAGGGGTTTCGGCCTCCGTTTCTCCGCACAGGGCCACATCCGTCGCGGTGTCCGCGCGTTTCCGCCCCCGTATCTCCGCACAAGGCCACAAACGGGGCATCAACCGTAAAGCGCTCGCCCTCGTTCCTCCTTCTTGACCCACGAGGTGTTCGTCAGCTGCCCTTGCTTGGATCAGAGCATGGATCTGCCGTTCTTCCCCGACCTGCCCGTGCGAACTGAGCGTCTTGCGCTGCGGCCGTTCCAACACGAGGACCTCGAGCCGCTGCTGGGCATCCAGTCCGATCCGGAGGTGGTGCGTTATGTGCCGTACCCGCCGCGGGACCGGGCACAAGTCGCAGCCGTGCTGGAGCGGAAGATAGCGAATACGGCGCTGCATCAGGAGGGTGACCTGATCGAGCTCGCGGTGGCGCTCGGCCAGGACGGCACCATGATCGGCGACGTACTGCTCGCGCTACGGTCCGTGGAGCACGAGACTCTCGAGGTCGGCTACATCTTCGCGCCCAGATGGGGTGGCCAGGGCTACGCCACCGAGGCCGTACGCGCCGCCGTGGGGTTGGCCTTCGGTCCACTCGGGGCCCGCCGGGTCATCGCACGCGTCGACGACCGCAACGCCCCGTCCAGCGCGCTGCTGACTCGGCTCGGCTTCCGGCTTGAGGCGCACCTGGTCGAGAACGAATGGCTCAAGGGAGAGCTCACCAGCGAGTTGGACTACGCCATCCTCGCTAGGGAATGGCCTGCCTAGCGTGGCGGCATACCGGTCGCCAGCAGCTTTGCCAGAGTGATTGAGGGGCGGCCGGCCAGCTCCGCCAGCTGGGTTCGGCAGGAGAAGCCGTCGGCCAGTACGACGGCGTCCGGGCGGGCAGTGACCGCCGGCAACAGGTCATGTTCGGCGATCTTCACCGACACCTCGTAGTGGCCTTTCTCCACTCCGAAGTTGCCGGCCAGACCGCAGCAGCCGCCGACGGTGGTCACCGTCGCCCCGGTGCTGTCGAGCAGCGCCGCGTCCGCCCGCCAGCCCAGCACGGAGGCGTGGTGGCAGTGCGGCTGAGCCACGATCTCCAGACCGGAGAGGTCCGGCGGAGTCCAGTTCTCGGTCCGGGCCAACAGCTCGGCGAGGGTGAAGATGCCCCGGCGCACCTCATCCACCCGCGGATCGTCCGGCAGCAGATGGCCGGCATCGCTTCGCCAGACGGCGGTGCATGACGGCTCGAGCCCGACCACCGGGATGCCGGCGGCGACAATGGGATGGAGCACCGCCAACGCTGCCCGCAGCTGCCGACGGGCCCCCTCGAGTTGCCCTGTGCTGATCCAGGTCAGGCCGCAGCAGGCATGCCGTTCCAGAAACCGCGGGGCGTAACCTGCCGCGGTCAGCACCTCCACCACCGCGGCCACCCCGTTTCCGGGAAAGCTGTCGGAGAAGGAGTCCACCCAGACGAACACTGGCCGGCCGTCCGGGGCTGCCGGGAGCAACGTCCGGCGCCGCGCCGCCCGGTCCGCGAACCGCGGCAGCGTACGCCGCTGGTCGACCCCCGCGACCCATCGGACGACCCGGCGGAGCCCGGGCGTTGCCGTGCTCAGGTTGACCAGGCTCGCCAAGGCAGGGTGCCGGGTGATCAGCCGGGCCCACCGGGGCAGCCAGCCGAGCGCGTAGTGGCTGCGTGGCCGGATCCGGCGTGCGTACGTCCGGTCCAGCACCTCCGCCTTGTACGCAGCCATGTCGATTCCAGTCGGGCAGTCGCGGGCGCAGCCCTTGCAGGAGAGGCAGAGATCGAGTGCCGAGTGCACCGCGGCGGACTGCCAGCCGCGCCGGACCACCGTGCCGTTGATCATCTCCTGCAGCACCCGGGCCCGGCCGCGGGTGGAGTCCTTCTCCTCCCGGGTGGCCTGGTACGACGGGCACATCACACCCAGTCCCGCAGTGTTGTCCGCCAGGCACTTGCCCACGCCGGTGCACCGGTGGACCACCTCGGCGAAGTGGTCGAACCGGCCCACCAGAGCGGTCGTGCGAAAGTCCTCGGTCACCGGACGGGGGTCGACCAGGACGCCCGGGTTGAGCCGGTTGTCCGGGTCGAAGCACGCCTTGACCTCGCCGAACAGCTGAAGGGCGGCGGGGGAGTACATGGCGGGTAGCAGGCCTGACCGGGCCCGACCGTCGCCGTGCTCGCCGGACATCGACCCGCCGTACCCGGCGACGAGCCTGGCCGCCTGATCCACAAATGTCCGGTAGGCCGCAACACCGCCCGGTTCGGTGAGCGGGAAGTCGATCCGCACGTGGACGCAGCCGTCACCGAAGTGGCCGTACGGCAGCCCCGCCAGTCCATGGTCGGCCAGCAGTGCGTCGAAGTCGCGCAGGTAAGCCCCGAGATGGTCCGGCGGCACTGCCGCGTCCTCCCACCCCGCGTACGCCGGCCGGGCCAGGCTGACCCCCGCAAGTCCAGCGCCGTCCTCCCGGATCTTCCACAGGGCGAGCGCCTCCACGGGGTTGCTGACCACCCGGGCGTCGACGACACAAGCCGCCCGAACCAGGGCATCGGCCCGGTGCCGTAGCTCAGCGGGATCGTTCCCGACGAGCTCGACGAACATCCAACCGTCCCCGCGAGGCAGTGGCGGCACGGCGGCGTCCCCGCGGCTGCGCCGAACCACGTCGATGATCCGCCGGTCGAATCCCTCGGCCGCGGTCGGCTGGTGCGGCAACACCAGTGGGGCGGCATCACCGGCATCGGCCATGGTGGCGTAGCCGAGCGCTACCATGATCTTGTGCGGGGCGTCGGCCACCAGCCGTACGGTCGCGCGGCTGACCACGGCGAGGGTACCTTCGCTACCGGCCAGGAAGCGGGCGACATCGAAGCGGTTCTCCGGCAGCAGATGCTGCAGGCTGTATCCCGAGACCTGGCGGCCGAAGCGGCCGAACTCGGTCCGGATGGTGGCCAACTGACCCGCGACCAGGGACCGCAGTCGCTGCTCCATGGTTGAGCGGCCGGGCTCCCCGCCGTCGCCGACCACGATCCGCTCGCCGGACCCGGTCACTGCGTGCAGCCCTACCACGTTGTCGGCAGTCTTGCCGTAGCCAAGGGCGCGCGGGCCGCAGGCGTTGTTGCCGATCATGCCGCCGATGGTGCAGCGGGTATGCGTCGACGGGTCGGGCCCGAATCGCAGGCCGAAGGGTGCCGCCGCGCGCTGCAGCGCCGCCTGGACCACGCCCGGCTCCACCCGGGCCAGCCGTGCCTCCGGGTCGATCTCGAGGATCCTGTTCAGGTGGCGGGCGGTGTCAACGACCAGCCCTGGGCCGACCGCGTTGCCGGCGATCGAGGTTCCGGCGCCGCGGGTGGTGACAGCCATTCCCGCCGTCCGCGCGGCGTCCAACACGATCTCCAGCTCCTCCACCGTGCGGGGCCGGGCCACCGCCTGTGGCGGGACCCGGTAGAGGGAGGCGTCGGATGAGTAGAGCGCCCGGGCCAGCGTGCTGGTGTCGAGGATGGTGCCGAGGTTCTGCTGCCGCAGCTGTGCCCTCAGTTCGGCGAGCTCGGTCGAGACAGGGGCGTGCGGGCGCATAGTTCTCCCGAGGTTAGCCACTGAGGACGGCGGCTGGTCAGCGGTCGCCGTCGGCGGCGATGACCGCAGTGAACGCCCGGCCCACCGCTGCGAGGTCCTCCTCCGACATCACTTCGATGAAGTTCCGGCGGACCGTTTCCACGTGGGTGGGCGCGGCCTGCTTGATCAGCTCGAAGCCCTCGGTGGTGAGCTCGGCCCAGACGCCACGGCGGTCAGTCGGGCAGTCGGTCCGCTTGACCAGTCGGTCTGCCTCCATCCGGCTGATCGTGTGGGTCAGCCGGGACCGTGACTGGTGCACAGCGTCGGCCAGCTCGGCCATCCGGAGTCGCTGCCCCTCCGTCTCCGACAGCACGACCAGGATCTCGTACTCGGCATGGTCAAGGCCGAACTGTCGGAGATCGGCGTCGATCCGCTCCTGCAGCAGCGCACTGCCCAGCAGATAGGCGCGCCAGATCTGCTGCTGCTCGGCAGTCAGCCATCGTGGTGCAGCTACCAGCTGCGTCATAGGCCCAATCGTAGGTGTCGGTATGACTATCAACGCGCAGTTTTGTGCCGGTTGCGTGCGGCGAAACTGATCAAACCACACTTCGCGCGACTCGGGGCGGGACGTAGGTAACGGACACGTAGGCTCGAAAGGTGCCCGAGGCCGTCATCGTCGCCGCCGCCAGAACGCCGATCGGGCGGGCGCGCAAGGGATCCCTGGTCGACGTACGCCCCGACGATCTGGCAGCCGGGGTGATCCGTGCAGCGCTGGCGCAGGTGCCGGCACTGGACCCCGCCGAGTTGGACGACCTCTACGTTGGCTGTGCCCATCCCCAGGACGAGCACGGTGGCAACGTGGCCCGGCGGATCGGGGTGCTGCTCGGATTGGACGGCGTGCCGGCGGCCACGGTGAACCGGTTCTGCGCCTCCAGCGTGCAGACCGCGCGGATGGCGTACCACGCGATCAAGGCGGGGGAGGGAGACGCATACGTCTCGGCCGGGGTCGAATGTGTCTCGCGTTACCGCGGGTTCGCCTCTGCCGGCGTCGACCCTGTCGACACCCACCACCCGAGCTTTGCCGACGCCGAGCAGCGTAGCGCGGCGTACGCGGCGAGCAACGAGGTCTGGCACGATCCGCGCGACGACGGTCAGCTACCCGATGTCTACATCGCCATGGGCCAGACCGCGGAGAACGTCGCGACGCTGCGAGGAATCTCCCGGCTGGAGCAGGACGAGTTCGGCGTTCGCTCCCAGAACCTGGCGGAGAAGGCCATTGCGAACGGCGTGTTCGCCGCCGAGATCGCCCCCGTGAACCGCCCGGACGGAGTGGTGGTCACCGTCGACGACGGACCCCGGCCCGGCACGACCCTGGAGGCCGTCTCGGCGCTGCAACCGGCCTTCCGGGCCGCCGGCACCGTCACCGCCGGCAACTGTTGTCCCCTGAACGACGGCGCCGCGGCGGTGGTGATCATGAGCGACCGGCGGGCGGCCGAGCTGGGACTCACTCCGCTTGCCCGGATCGTGGCAACGGGGGTCAGCGCGCTCAGTCCGGAGATCATGGGTCTTGGCCCGGTCGAGGCCAGCCGGCGAGCACTGGCCCGGGCCGGCATGACGATCGACGACATCGACCTGGTGGAGATCAACGAGGCGTTCGCGGTCCAGGTCATCGCCTCGGCGCGCGACCTGGGCCTGGACATGGATCGGCTGAACGTGCACGGCGGGGCGATTGCGCTCGGCCACCCGTTCGGCTCCACCGGGGCCCGGATCATGACCACCTTGATCAACGCCATGCGGCTGCACGACGTCTCCCTCGGGCTGGAGACGATGTGTGTGGGTGGCGGCCAGGGGATGGCAGTCGTGCTGGAACGGCTCGCCTGATTCTCCGATCCCCTTCGGATAACCTCGTCGGTGTGACCGACACGACACTGCTGGCAACGCGGCCGGCATCGGTAGGGGCGATGCTGCTCGACCAGGTCGCCGCATCCCCGTCGAAGGAGGCGTTCCGCTACCTCGAGGGCGACCGCTGGGTCTCGCTGACCTGGTCCCAGATCAAGGACAAGGCCTACCAGTTGGCGGCGGGGCTGCTGTCCCTCGGTCTCGAAGGCGAGGACCGGGTCGCGATCGCCTCCAGCACCCGAATGGAGTGGATCCTCGCCGACCTGGCGATCATGTGCGCGGGTGGCGCCACGACGACCGTCTACCCGACGACCACGGCCGAGGACGTCGCCTTCATCCTCGCCGACTCGGAGTCCAAGATCGTCTTCGCCGAGGACGAGGCCCAGGTGGCCAAGGTCATCGACAACCTGGACAACCTGCGTTCGCTGGTCGCCGTCGTACAGATCGACGGCAAGGTCGCACACGACAAGGTGATTGGCTGGGCCGATCTGGAGCAGCGCGGCACCGACTTCCTCGCGGGCAACTCCACCGCGGTGGACGACGTGATCACGGGCATCCAACCGGAGCAGTTGGCCACCTTGATCTACACCTCCGGCACCACCGGCCGGCCCAAGGGCGTACGCCTGATGCAAGACAGCTGGACATACGTGGCTGTTGCCGTCGAGGCGTACGACATCATCAGCCCCGACGACCTGCAGTACCTCTGGCTGCCGCTGAGCCATGTGTTCGGCAAGGTGCTGATCGCGATCCAGCTGCGGATCGGCTTCACTACCGCTGTCGACGGACGCATCGACAAGATCGTGGAGAACCTGGGCCAGGTGCATCCGACCTTCATGGCCGGCGCGCCCCGGATCTTCGAGAAGGTCAGGGCCCGGGTGACGATGACCGCATCTCACGGCCTGAAGGCCAAGATCTTCGCCTGGGCGTTCGGCGTCGGCCGCAAGGTGAGTCCGCTGCGGTTGGCCGGCAAGGAGCCCACGGGTCTGCTCAAGGCTCAGCACGCGCTGGCCGAGCGGTTGGTGTTCAGCAAGATCAAGGCCCGGATGGGCGGCCGAATCGGCTTCTTCGTCTCCGGGTCCGCCGTCTTGAACCGCGAGGTCCAGGAGTGGTTCTATGCCGCCGGCCTGCTCGTGCTCGAGGGCTACGGGCTGACCGAGACCAGCGCAGTGACTTGCGTCAACAATCCCCGTTCCACCCGGTTCGGGACAGTCGGCCCACCGATCCCCGGTACGGAGGTCAAGATCGCCGAGGACGGGGAGATCATGATCAAGGGCCCCGGTGTGATGCGGGGTTACCACAATCTGCCCGACGCGACGGCCGAGGTGCTCCGGGACGGATGGTTTGCGACCGGCGACATGGGTGAGCTGGACGACCACGGCTACCTGCGGATCACGGACCGGAAAAAGGATCTGATCAAGACCTCCGGCGGCAAGTACGTCGCTCCGCAGAAGGTCGAGGGTGTGCTCAAGGCCGTCTGCCCCTACATCAGCCAGGTGGTGGTGCACGGTGACGGCCGGAAGTACGTGACGGCGCTGATCACGCTCGACCCGGAGGCCATCGACAACTGGGGCAGCGGGCAGACCCTGAACGCGGCATCGACCGAGGAACTTGCTGCCTCACCGGAGGTGCGCGATCTGATCCAGGGCTACGTCGACCAGGCCAATGCTCAGCTGGAGCGCTGGGAGACGATCAAGAAGTTCGCCATCCTGCCCGCGGAGCTGTCAGTCGACCAGGGCGAGGTGACGCCGAGTCAGAAGGTTCGCCGCAAGGCGGTGGAGCAGAAGTACGCCGACCGCCTCGACGCGCTCTACGACAAGGACTGAGTGAGTCCGTTCAGGTACCACTGCCCGGTGCGGTGGGGCGATTTGGACGCGCAGGGTCACGTCAACAACGCCGCGTACGTGGACTACCTCCAGGAGGCCCGCGTCCACTTCCTGCTCGACGGACCACCAGTCACCCAGCACCTGCTGGACTCCGGCGTGCTGGTGGTCAGCCACCAGGTGGAGTACCTGCGGCCGATCACCTTCGGTGGCCGCACCCTGGCGATTGCCGTCTGGGTGGACGGGATCGGTGGCAGCCGGTTCTGGATCGGCTACGACGTGTTCGACGGGAACGACCTGGCCGCCCGGGCGCGGACGGCGCTGGTGCCGTTCGATCTCAGCGCTGGTGTGCTGCGCCGATTGACCTGGGAGGAGCGCGAGTTCTTCACCGGCCACCTGGCGCCGGCCGAGCCGCTGCGGCCGCTGCCACGAGTGCAGCCGGGCGGGAACGGTCATCGCTATCCGTTGACCGTTCGCTGGTCCGACCTGGACTCCTACGGCCACGTCAACAACGTGAAGTTCTACGACTACATCCAGGAGGCCAGGATCGCCCTGGTCGACGAGACGGTGCACTGGACGCCCGAGACGGTGTGGATGGTGGCCAGGCAGGACGTCGACTATCTCGCCCCGCTGGACTTCCGCACCGAGCCGTACGAGGTGAGCACGCTGGTCACGGCCATCGGTACCCGCTCCTTCACCGTGGCCGCGTCGATCCTGGATCCTGGGTCAGGCACCGTCTACGCCGCTGCGAGGACGATCGTGGTGGGTACCTTCCCACTTACCGAGGCTCAGCGGGAGGCTCTCGCCGTGTGGAGGTCGGCTGGCTAGCGTAGGAACTGTGACAACAGCCGTCCCGCTTGAGCAGACCCAGGCCTTGCTGACAGAACCACGGCAGATCTCCGTGCGCACGGCCGCGGTGCCGGCTCCCGGTCAGCACCAGGTGCTGGTCGAGGTGGCGGCGGTCGGGATCTGCGGCTCCGACGTGCACTACTTCGACCACGGCCGGATCGCCGACTTCGTGGTCACCGAGCCGCTCGTGCTCGGCCACGAAGCCTCGGGCACGATCCGTGCGGTCGGTGCAGAGGTGATCGACCGTACGCCGGGGCAGCGGGTCGCGTTGGAGCCGCAGGAGACCTGTGGCCGTTGTAAGCAGTGCCTGTCCGGCCGCTACAACCTGTGCCCGCAAGTCCGGTTCTACGCCACACCACCGGTGCACGGGGCGTTCGCCCAGTACGTGCTGCTCGATGCCATCCGCGCTCACCCGGTGCCGGACGAGCGATCCGACGAGGCGGCCGCGTGGATCGAGCCGCACTCAGTGGCGGTCTGGGCGGCGCACAAGGTCGACATCGAGCCGGGGGACCGGGTGCTGGTCACCGGCGCTGGCCCGGTGGGACTCCTGTGCGCCGATGTCGCCCGGGCCCGCGGCGCCGCCTGGGTCGGGGTCACCGACACCAATGACCACCGGCTGTCTGTGGCTGCCGACCGCGGAGCCACGCAGACCGTCAACGTGGCGACCGAGTCCCTGGTCGAGGTCGTGGCGCCCGTCGACGTCGTGGTGGAGTGCAGCGGCGCCACGCCGGCCGTGCAGGCGGCGTTCGCGGTTGCGGCGCCTGCCGCGCGGATCGTGCTGGTGGGACTCGGTGCCCCGGCCATGGAGCTGCCGGTGGCCACCATCCAGATCCGGGAACTCACGGTGACCGGCACCTTCCGCTACGCCAACGCCTATCCCGCGGCGATCGCGCTCGCCGCTAGCGGCGCGGTCGACCTGGACAGCCTGGTGACGGGGAAGTTCGGTCTTGAGCAGGTCGCCGAGGCCCTGACAGTGAGCAAGACCGACCCGCACACTCTCAAGCCGGTGGTCTATCCAGGCATGGCCCGGATCTAGGGCCGCTCGTACCGGGTTGGCTGTCAAGCCACGTTTGCCATCTCAAGATGGCTAACGAGGGCTCCGTACGGGCGATCGACACGCGTTTGCCGTCTCAAGACGGCAAACGTGGGTTCGGACCCGCCGCTTGGCGCACGTTAGCCATCTTGAGACGGCAAACGCGGCAGCAACGGTGGTCCGATCGGTGCGGCACGCGGCGACTGGTGGGCGGGTGACTCGTCGAAGGTGTTGACCATGAACTGGGCCGCCCGCTCCAGATAGGTCCACAGCTCCGCGCGCAGCTCCGGCGCGAGGTCGAGGGAGTCCACCGCAGCACGCATGTGGGTCAGCCAGCGGTCCCGCATCTCCGGCGTCACCGCGAACGGCGCATGCCGCATCCGCAGACGCGGGTGCCCGCGCTGCTCGCCGTACGTCGTGGGGCCGCCCCAGTACTGCTCCAGGAACATCCGCAGCCGAGTCTCGGCCCCGCCGAGGTCCTCCTCCGGGTAGAGGGCCCGCAGCGGCGGGTCGGCGGCCACGCCCTCGTAGAACCGTCGGACCAGAGCGACGAACGTCTCATGGCCGCCGACGGCCTCGTAGAACGTGGGAACGGGTGCGGGTGTGGACATCGCTGACCATTGTGACCCAAGCCGGAAGCCTGCTGGCAGGATGGGACGCGCTCTGTCCGCCACTCGTCGTCAGGAGATTTGCATGGCCGCCACGCGTATCGCGGAAGCCCACTGGGAGGGCTCACTCAAGGAGGGCAACGGCGAGGTTGCCCTCGTCTCGTCCGGCATCGGGACCTACCCGGTCACCTGGCGGGCCCGGACCGAGCAGTCGGAGGGAATGACCAGCCCCGAGGAGCTGATCGCCGGGGCCCACTCCACCTGCTTCTCGATGTCGGTGGCCAACGAGCTTGTCCTTGCCGGCAACCCGGCGCCCACCTCAGTCGACACCAGAGCCGAGGTCACGTTTCAGCCCGGTGGACCCGGCATCACCGGCATCAAACTCTTTGTACGAGTAGCGGTTCCGGGGATTGACAAGGAGGCCTTCGACGCCGCCATCGCCGCGGCTGAGAAGAACTGCCCGGTGTCCCGTGCGCTGACCGGCACCACCATCACGGTTGAGGCGTCGCTGGCGGAGTAGTTCCGTCGGGCTCGGACTCCTCCGGGGGCCGGCCGGGGCCACCCTGGCTGAAGTTCCCCACTCGTAGCACCTCGCCGTTGCGGACATACCACTTCGTCCCGTCGTCGTCCAGGAGTTGGGTGACCCGCAGCCCGATGCTCTCCACGACTCCGGAGGCCTTCTCCATGTCGACGTAGTCGCCGACCCCGAGCTGATCCTCCACCAGCATGAAGACACCGGAGATCAGGTCCTTGACGATGCTCTGCACGCCGAACGCAACGGTGACCGCGACAATCGAGGTGCCGGCCACGATGGTGGTGATGTTGAACCCCAGCTCGGCCAGGATCATCAGCCCGGCAATGACGACGAGGATGAGGGTCGATGCGCTGCGGCCCAGCGAACCCAGCGCGGCGATCCGTTGGGCCCGGCGTTCGGCCGGCAGGCTGGTGGCGTCGATCAAGGCCTGAGCGGGGCGGAACTTGAGTTTGGGGTGGTGCCCGATGGCTCTGTCGACGGCGCGGTTGATCAAGCGGTGCACGACCAGCCGAACGACCGCCGTCACGACGATCAGGAAGAGGATCCGCAGCGGGGTGAAGACCACAGTCTCGGCGAGATTGTGAGGAAACCAGTCCGGCACGCGTGTCAGTGTCCCAGTCAGCGGCGGTAGGTAACCTGGCCCGCCCACACGGTGGCCACCACGGGGTCCGGCAGCTCTCTGCCGTGCCAGGGATTGTTGCGGGAGAGGGAGGCGGACTCGCTGCGGTCGACAACGGCTCGCGCCGTCGAGTCGACCAAAACCACATTCGCCGCCTCACCGGCAGCCAACGGCCGGCCCTGGCCGGTCAGCCGGGCGATCCGCGCGGGCACGACGGACATCCGCTCGGCCACCTCGGGCCAGCCGAACCGGTCGGAGTTCACCATCGTCTCCAGCACCACGCCGAGGGCGGTCTCCAGGCCGAGCATGCCGAAGGCCGCCTCCCCGAATGCGTGCTCCTTGTCATGCCGCGCGTGTGGCGCGTGGTCGGTGGCCACCGCGTCGATCGTGCCGTCGGCCAGGGCGTTGCGCAGCGCCTCGACGTCCTCGGCCGGCCGCAGCGGCGGATTGACCTTGTACGTCGGGTCGTAGCTCAGCACCTCATCGGTCGTCAGCAGCAGGTGGTGCGGCGTGACCTCGGCGGTGACCGGTAGCCCGCGTTGCTTCGCCCAGCGAATCACCTCGACGGTCTCCGCGGTGGAGACGTGACAGATGTGTACCCGCGAGCGGGTCAGTCCGGCCAGCTGCACGTCTCGGGCGACGATGCTGGCTTCGGCCGCCGGCGGCCAGCCGGCCAGGCCCAGCCGACCGGAGATGTCGCCCTCATGACAGCAGGCGTCCGGTCCGGCGAGCTGCGGGTCCTGGGCGTGCTGGGCGATGACGCCGTCGAACGCCCGGACGTACTCCAGGGCCCGGCGCATCAGCCGGCTGTCTGCGACGCAGTGCCCGTCGTCGGAGAACACCCGTACGCCAGCTCGGGACCGGGCCATCAGGCCCAGCTCCGCGAGCTCGGTCCCGCCGAGCCCCTTGCTCACCGCGCCGACCGGCACCACCTGCGCTGCGCCGTCCCGGCGGCCAAGGGCGGCAACATGCTCGGCGGCCTCGGCCGTGTCGGTGACCGGGGAGGTGTTCGCCATCGCGAGCACCGCAGTGAAGCCACCCCGGGCCGCGGCCTGGGTGCCGGAGGCGATCGTCTCGGCGTCCTCGCGGCCGGGTTCGCGCAGGTGAGTGTGCAGGTCGACCAGACCGGGCAGCGCCACGAGCCCATCCGCGTCGATCCGCTCAGCTCCCGGGGCAACCTCCTCTGGGTCGAGGAACACCCCGTCGCGAATGAGCAGGTCGGCGCGGCCCGCATCGGCCAGATCCGCGCCGACGATCAGCAGATCCCTCACTCGGCACCGCCCAGCAGCTGGTAGAGCACGCTCATCCGGACCGCGACCCCCGCGGACACCTGGTCCAGGATCAGTGAGCTGGCCGCGTCCGCCGCATCAGCCGAGATCTCCAGGCCGCGGTTCATCGGCCCCGGATGGCAGATCGCCGCACCGGGCTTCAGCGCGCACAACCGATCTCGGGTCAGCCCGTAGCCGACCGTGTACTCCCGCGGGGTGGGGAAGTACCCGCCGGACATCCGCTCCCGCTGCACCCGAAGCATCATCACCACGTCGGCCTCGGGCAGCACCTCGTCGAGCTCGCTGCTCACCTGGACCGGCCACGATCCCACGCCCGCGGGCAGCAGGGTCGGCGGGGCTACCACGACGACCTCCGCCCCGAGCGTCGTCAGCAGGATCACGTTGCTCCGCGCCACCCGGGAGTGGGTGATGTCGCCGACGATCGCGACGGTGCGGCCAGCGAAGCTGTCCACCGCTCCGCCGAGCGACCGGAAGTGCCGGCGCATCGTGAACGCGTCCAGCAGCGCCTGGGTCGGGTGCTCATGAGTGCCGTCCCCGGCGTTGAGCACCCGAGCGTCGATGCCGAGCTCGGCGAACCACTGGGTTGCCTGCCAGGGCGCTCCCGAGGCGTGGTGCCGGATCACCAGGGCATCGACACCCATGGCGGCGACGGTCAGCACCGTGTCTCGCAGCGACTCGCCCTTGGACACCGAGGAGCCCTTGGCGCTGATGTTGATCACGTCCGCGGACAACCACTTGCCGGCCAGCTCGAACGAGGACCGGGTGCGGGTGGAATCCTCGAAGAAGAGATTGACCACCGTACGGCCCCGCAGCGCCGGCAGCTTCTTCACCGGCCGGCTCTGCACCATGGCCATCTCCTCGGCCAGATCCAGGATCTCGTCGATCTGCGCGCGGTCCAGGTCGGCCGCGGACAGCAGGTGGTGCATCAGCCGTCCTCCCGCCCAACCGAGTCATCGGGCTCGATGGTCACCTCGTCCACCCCGTCGACCTCGGCCAACCGGACCCTGACCCGTTCGCTGGACCGGGTGGGGATGTTCTTGCCGACGTGGTCGGCACGAATCGGCAGCTCGCGGTGACCGCGGTCCACCAGTACGGCGAGCCGGACCGCCCGAGGTCGTCCGAGGTCGCCCAGCGCGTCCAGGGCGGCGCGCACCGTACGACCGGAGTAGAGCACGTCGTCGACCAGCACCACCACACCGTCATCGACCTGACCCGGCACCTCGGTGTGTCCTACGGCCCGGGTCGGCTGCCGGCGCAGGTCGTCGCGATACATCGTCACATCGAGCGCGCCGACCGGGATCTCGGTGCGCTCGACCTTCGCAATCGCGGTGGCGAGCCGGCGGGCAAGCGCGACGCCCCGAGTCGGGATGCCCAGCAGCACGAGACCGGAGGCGCCG
Organism: Actinomycetota bacterium; assembly: GCA_046765695.1. Taxonomy (GTDB): domain Bacteria; phylum Actinomycetota; class Actinomycetes; order Propionibacteriales; family Propionibacteriaceae; genus Microlunatus. The sequence goes on from JBKPNA010000149.1 coordinate 29,928, forward strand.
CGGTTCGCCTCCAGGATCTGGTGCGCCATCCGGGCGCAGGCGCGGGCAATCTGGTCTGCGTCGAGGACCAGTCGGCCGACCGTAGCCGGCGCCTCGGCAGTGGCTGGTGCATCGGATGGATCGGGTAGGGCCTCCCGACCCAGGCCCGTCTCCGACACCGCATCTCCTGTTCGCACGCATGCCCCGCCCTGGCTGAGGGCGCTAACGTAAGGGGCGTGACCCTCATGCTATTGCCTCTGGACACCCTGCCAGGTTGGCCCGCGGCACCTCAGCCGTCCGTGTTGCAGCAACTCGGGCTGCTGGTGGGGATACCCCTGCTCGTGGCACTGATCGTGTTCGCCATCGCGAAGATCGGGACCACCGTCCAGGCCAGTCGAGGTGACGCGGCGCCGGTAGCCGAGTCCGTGTGGGTCGGTGGCAGGGAGGGCGGCGGAGAGATCGAGGCTGCTCCCGAGCTGCACGGGGTAGGGGCCGAGGATGACGACAGGACGCCGGGGGGCGCCGGTGCCCGATGGTGACTCGTTCACCCGGGCAGAGCTGGAACGGATCAAGCGAGCCGTTCACAATGCAGAGGTCGTCTCGGGTCTGACCTTCTCCGTCTTCGTCGGGGTTGCCGAGGAGGATGCGCGGGCGTACGCCGAACGCCTGCACAGCGTGCTTGACGACCCTCCCCGCTCCGTGCTGGTCCTGTGTGACCCGGAGTTCCATGTACTGGAGATCGTCACCGGCAGTGAGGCTCGTCGCTGGCTCGGTGACGTCGAGTGTGGACTTGCGGCCGCGACGATGCAGACCTCATTCGTCGCGGGCGACATCGTGGGTGGCCTGGCCGCCGGCATCCAGCAGTTGGGTGAAGCCGCCCGGCACCCACGCACCCTGCACACGTCACAGCCGGGTTAGGGCCGAGCAGCAGTTTTCGCATCCGTTGACTAACGATTCGGCAGTTGGCGGTGTCGTAAGCCAACAGTTTCTGCAGGACATTGCTGTCGATATGCCTAGCTTTCTAGGCTTGTGACATGGGCAAGAAGCGCAAGAAGGCCGAGAAGTCTGGCAGACCCGAGGCCAAGACCAAGGTCAAGAAGGCGCTCGCTGCCGCCAAGGCGACGAGCCACGAGGCGCTCACACCCGTTACGGAGCCGCCGGGCCGAGAAATCGCGCCGGCCACCACGGTCGACCTCTGGTTCGATCCGATCTGCCCCTGGACCTGGCTGACCTTCCGCTGGCTGCTCGAGCTGGAGGCCGTCCGGCCGGTGAAGACCTATCTCCACGTGATGAGCAAGGTGTTGCTGAACGCTGGGAAGGACACCGAGGAATTGGGTCCGGCACGAGTTGCGCTCGCGGTAGGAGAGCAGTACGGCCAGGAGCAGCTCGCCGCCTTCTACACCGCGATCGGCACCCGGATCCACGACAAGCAGCAGGGCGCTGGCAGGGACACCATCGACGGCGCTCTGGCTGATGTCGGGTTGCCGCCTGAGCTGGCCGAGCCGGCTGACACCGACGACAACGACGACGCCCTTCGGGCCTCACATCGCGCCGGAGTCGACCCGGTCGGTCAGGACGTCGACACTCCAGTGATTCACGTCAACGGTGTGGCGTTCGTCGGCCCGGCGTTCTCGCCCCGGCCGAAGGGTGAGGAGGCGGCGCAGATCTTCGACGGCGTGCTGGCACTGGTCTCCAGTTCCGGCTTCTTCGAGCTCAAGCGCGCCCGTCCCGGAACGCCCGCTCTCGACTAGGTCCGGACTCGTCTCTCCGCACAAGGCGACGAACGGCGGCTGATTCGCGCACATTTCGGCTCCGTACTTCCGCACAAGGCCACAGCGGCGAGGGCAAGCGGCATGCAGCCCGCAAGGGATGCCCGCCATGAGGCCGATCTGCGATAGTGCACTCATGCGCGTACACATCGGCAGCGATCACGCCGGATTCGACCTGAAGAAGTTCCTCGTGGCGGCCCTCACCGAGGACGGACACGATGTCGTCGACCACGGGCCCGAGACGTACGACGCCGAGGACGACTACCCGACCTACTGCATCCCGGCTGCTGAGGCCGCGGTTGCCGAGCCCGACTCACTCGGGGTGGTGGTCGGAGGCTCGGGCAACGGGGAGCAGATCGCCGCCAACAAGGTGATCGGCGCGCGAGCCGCGTTGGCGTACAACGTCGAGACCGCGACGCTCGGCCGGCAGCACAACGACGCCAACGTGATCAGCATCGGGGCCCGGATGCACAGTGAGGAGGAGGCTCTGGAGCTGGTCCGGACGTTCCTCGCCACGCCGTTCAGCGGGGACCCGCGCCACGCGCGTCGGATCCGGTTGCTAGCGGAGTACGAGGGTCGCCGCGGGTAGCAGGCTAACCGGGCCGGTTGGGCGTACGCCTGCCATCGATCCGAGCAAGCAGCTCATCGATCAGCTCGTCCGCGACCTGCTCGTCTTCAAGGCGAGGACGGGAGACATCCCGCGCTCGCATGGCACGGTCCAAGGTGACCAGTCCCGAGACACCGTCCCGCCCGAAGTCCCGCGGCCATAGCTCGCGCGCGTCGTGCGTGATCCCCGATTGCTGTGTTCCCCCGCCGTGCGACCCCTGGGATCGACCCCCAGGTGGCACCGCACCTGTCATGGCTGACACGCTAGGCCAGATCCGCTGCCCACCGCAGCTATTCGCCCTGAAGTGTTACGCATCGACAGGAGGTAGATGCCCGAGGGACACACCTTGCACCGGCTCGCACTGGACCTGACCGACGCCTTCGGCGGCCGGATGGTGTCGGTGACCAGTCCCCAGGGTCGGTTCGTGACCTCGGCCGCCCTGCTCGACCAGACCCGGATGATCGAGGCGACGGCCCATGGCAAGCACCTGTTCTGCCAGTTCGACGACGAGCGGTTCCTGCACGTACACCTCGGGCTGATCGGCAAGTTCCAGCTCGGGCCGCCCGAGCCGCCGTGGGGTGAGGTCCGGCTGCGGATCGCCACGCAGGACGTCGCTGCGGATCTGCGTGGACCACAGTTGTGCGCCGTGGAGACGCGGTCGGAGATTAACGCGGCGATGGCCGAGCTCGGCCCTGACCCGCTGCGGCCCGACGCCGACCCCGAGGTGGCCTGGCAACGGATCCGGCGGGCGTCCCGCCCGATCGCCGCGCTGCTGATGGACCAGACCGTCCTGTCGGGAGTCGGGAACGTCTATCGGGCAGAGGTGCTGTTCCGCAACCGCATCAACCCCCACCGGCCTGGCAACCGGCTGACCCGTCGCAGCTGGCAGGGCATCTGGACCGACCTCGTGACACTGATGCCGGAGGGCGTACGCGACAACCGGATCGACACGGTACGCCCCGAGCACACGCCCGAGGCGATGGGCCGACCACCGCGGGAGGACGGGCACGGCGGCGAGGTCTACGTCTACCGCCGGACGGGGATGCCGTGCCTGGTCTGCGGCTCGAAGGTGCGGACCGAGGTGCTGGCCGGGCGGAACCTGTTCTGGTGCGGCCGGTGTCAGCGGCGCGGTTGAGCTTCCCGTTGAGTTCAGGGACCGTCGCCCTAGGGCCCGACGGGACGATCGAGCGGGTGCTGGCCGGGCCCTCCTCCGCGATCAGCTATATCGACAGCGGTGGTCGGGTCACCGTAAGGATCGACGATGTCGAGATCGCCTGGCCGGAGGCCGCGGTCGCGGCCGATGTGGACGAGGTCGAGTTTCACTACCTCGGCCGGCAGGATCTCACTCTGATGATCCGCCACTCGTTCACCGCTGGCTGGGGGATCCGGGTGACACTCGTCAACCAGACCCTGGATCCGCTGCCGCTGACCGCCGAGCTGGCCTGGGCGCCCACTGCGAGCAGCCACGCTCGGGCACTCGCGGCAGGCGCGACCGGGGCGTACGCGGTTCCCGGGCCGGATGGCACCGGGCCACTGCTCGGTGGTGAGCTGGTGCTCGGCACCTGTGACGCGGTGACGGCCGACGGCATTGGCTTGGGGCGGTTCACCCTCGATCCGCTGAAGCGGCGCGTGGTGCAGTGGCGGTGGGACTGGTTCGACAGTCCTGCCGAGTTCTGGTACGCCCGATTCCCTGCCTTGCCGCGCGATCTGGTGCTCCCGGTGGGCGAAGCCGCCCTCATCGCCGCAGACGACGACGAGGCCGTGGTCGCCCTCGGTGCCGATAGCCAGTGGCGCGGTGGCCAGATTGAGCTCTCCTCACCCGATCCGCAACAGGTCACCGTTCAGGTCAGCTCTCGCCGGGGGGTAACGGAGTACGACATCGAGTGGGTGGCTCCGCTCGACGAGGTGCTGGCCGAGCTCGGCGATTCTTTACTGGCGGGGCCACGGAACCGGGCCGGTTTGGTCCGCCTGGCGAATGTGGACGCTGCGCTGGTGATGCAGCGGCTGGTGAGCGTCGGCGCGACTGGGGACCCGGATGTCGCGGATGACGCGTTACGGCTGTTCAGTAGCCGGCTCGAGGGCTGCTCGATCACCGGCGGGCGTGAGGTCGCCTTTCTCTGCAGGGAATTCGACCGCTTGGGCGAGGAGGACCTGCTGGAACGAGCGACGGAGGCCCTGCTTCGGCTCACCGATCCGGTTCCCGGCCTCGGCCTCGCGACCGCGCAGGTATGCGTGGCACGACTGGCCCTGGGTTGGTCTGTCGAACCGCTGCTGACCCGCCTGAGGGCACTGACCGCGGCGGGCGATCCCGGTGCTGATCTGGACCGAACCGGGATCGCGCTGGAGCTGGCGCTGGTTGGCGGACCCCGACTGCCCGGTGCCGTGGAGCCGGACGGTCTCGAGCATGCCGAGGTCTGGTCGACCAGGGTCGGTACCGCCCTCGGTGCCGGACTTCCCGGACGGCCGATACGTCCGCTCCCAGTCGAACAGCAGGCGTATCTGGCGACGGTGCTGGACCTGCTGCCGGAACCGTTGGCGTACCGGATGCGGCCGGAGTGGGGTTGCCGGCTGCACGACGTGGTCCGCCGGGCGCAGGCGGAGGTGCTGGCCCTGCTGGCTCACCGGCCGCCAGGACCGGCGCTCAGCTGGTTGATCATGGGGTCCCGGCTGGCATGATCACAGCTGGCAAGGAGGTTTCTGTGGCAGCCACGTTTCCCCAGGCGGAGCCGATTCCGCTGGTCGCCGAGCTGTGGTTCGCCGAGCCCCCTGACCTGACCGACCCGGAGCTCGTTGCGGCGCTGCGGGCACTGTCGCCGGAAGCCGAAGCCCAGCAGGACTCCATCACCGTCCCGTACTCGGGCCGCGGCGGGAACGGGGAGGTCGGCTCGGCGCCGCTGGTCACCGTGGTGATGCCGTCCACCCCGCTCGGGCAGTCGGGGAAGCAACGCCCCGATGCGAGCCAGACCTGGGACTGGGACGGAGCCGAGGCAGCCGTGGCCCAGGGCACGGCCGGGGTGATCGTGACAGAGCTGCTGATGGCCGGATGGTCACCTCAGGACCGGGTGGCGGCGCTGACCCGAGTGCTGGCGGAGGTGTGCCGGCTGACCCAGCCGCTGGCGATCTACTGGGCGCACAGCCAGCGGGTCAGCGATCCACAGGCGCTGGCCGTCGACGACCTCAACGGCATCATCAACGTCCGCTTCTTCGCTGTGGCCGGCGACGAGGACGCGATGGTGCTGGACACGCTCGGCCTATACGCGTTCGGGCTCCCTGACCTGCAGTGCCATTTCCGGGATCGTGAGCCGGGAAAGATCGCGAGCCTGCTCTACGCGACGGCCCTGTACGTCTTCGACTCCGGCGACGTGATCGCCGACGGCAACACGATCTCGGGCCTGGACGGAGACGAGCGCTACGTCTGCCGGCGTGAGCGGTCGCTGCTGGAGCCGGTCCGGCTGGTGCTCGATGTGGACCTGGGGGATCCGTACGCGGCGGGCCGGCGGGACCGATAACCGCAAGCTCGGTATCAGGTTGGTATCATAGGGTCATGGCCATGACTCTGCGACTGAGTGACGAGCAGGACCGCATGTTGACCGAGCTTGCCGCCGCAGAAGGGATCAGCAAGCAGGATGCGGTAGTTCGAGCGATCTACGAACGGTCGTCGCGGCTGGCCAAGGACGCCGAGGTGCGCCGCCTCGCCCGTGAGGCTATCCGCGACTACGGATCGCTGCTTGATCGCCTGGCCCAGTGACCCGCTACCTCCAATTGGAGGATCTGCTGGCGCTCAGCGACGAGCTCGGCGTAGGTCCGGTGCGTGATCTTGGTCTGCTGGACTCGGCGGCGCATCGCCCGCAGACCAGCCTGTTCGGTGAGGACGCCTACCCCGACCTGCACACCAAGGCGGCAGTGCTGCTCGAGTCGCTGACGCGGAACCATGCCCTGGTGGATGGCAACAAGCGTCTGGGCTGGGTTGCCGTCGTGGTCTTCTACGGGCTCAACGGTTTCGCCATGCGCGCGCCCGAGGATCCCGCTTACGACCTGGTGATTGGCGTGGCGACGGGCGACTTGGCTCCAGATCAGGTTGCCTCGACCCTCTCTGAGTGGGTCAGCGCTCGCTTGCCCTGAGGTTGTCGCATCTACACCCTTTGCTTCGGTCTGCACCGCCCGCAACGGGTGCAGATCGAAGCAAACGGTGCAGATCCGTGATCTTGGGGCCGCTTCGTCAGTCCTCGCCCGTCCGGACGATCCGGCGTACGGACAACAGTTCGACCTCCGGTCGGTAGGCCACCAGGCGCTCCACGGAGTCCAGCACCTCGACCAAGTGGGCATGGTCAGGGCTGACCACCGCGACGCCGACACCGGCACGGCGATGCAGGTTCAGGTGGTCGACCTCCGCCACGCTGAGCTCGAAACGCTTGCGCACCTCCGCGATCAGCGGACGGACCACGGAGCGCTTCTCCTTCAGCGAACGCACCTCACCCAGCAGCAGATCGAACTCGAGCGCGCCCACCCACATCACCACGACGGTGATCTTAAGTGCTTGAGCACTCAATTAAATGGTCTGAGGTCAAACCATTGACATTATCGATCTTCGACATCAGACTACTGCTCGCACCCGGCGCGGGGACCGGGGGAACAGGAACAGATCCATGACAACTGATCAACAGCATCTCGATGACGATGCCAACACGCTGGCGCAGCTCGGCTACGCGCAGGAGCTTCGCCGCGGCATGTCCGGGTTCTCGAACTTCGCCATCTCGTTTTCGATCATCTCCATCCTGGCGGGCTGTATCACCAGCTACAAGATCGCGCTGATCTCCGGCGGGCCGTCGGCCTTGACTCTCGGCTGGCTGATCGTCGGCGTACTGGTGCTCGCCGTCTCGCTGGCCATGGCCGAGGTCTGCTCGCGTTATCCGACGGCCGGTGGCCTGTACTTCTGGGCCGGGCGACTGGCCAGGAAGAACAAGCGGCAGTGGGCATGGTTCGTCGGCTGGTTCAACTTCATGGGCGAGGTCGCGGTTACCGCGGCCATCGACTTCGGCTGTGCCGCCACCTGGATGGCGTTCGCCAGCCTGATGGGTTGGGTGGACGAGGTCACTCCGGTCAAGCTGTTCGCCACGTTCGTGTTCATCATCATCGCTCACGCCCTGCTCAACACCTTCGGGGTGAAGCTGGTCGCCTTCCTCTCCTCGCTGTCCGCCTGGTGGCACCTCGTCGGCGTGCTGATCATCGTGGGAGCGCTGTGGATCCTGCCCGAGAAGCACCAGTCGGTGTCCTGGACGCTGACCGGATTCCACAACGAGACCGGCTGGACGTTCCTGCCGTACGTGTTCCTGATGGGCCTGCTGATGGCCCAGTACACCTTCACCGGCTACGACGCGTCCGCGCATGTCTCGGAGGAAACCAGGGGGGCGAGCCGCTCTGCGCCGCGCGGCATCGTGATGAGCGTGCTGGTGTCGCTGATCGCCGGCCTCATCCTGCTCTACTCGATCACCGCCGCCATCCCCGACCGGTCGGAGGAGGGGTTGACCACGCTGGCCGCGTCGGAGACCGGATTGCCGCCGGCACAGATCTTCCTCGACTCGCTCGGCCCAGGTTTGGCCAAGTTCTTGCTGTTCATCGTCTGCGTCGCCCAGTTCCTGTGTGGCATGGCCTCGGTGACCGCAAACTCGCGCATGACGTACGCGTTCTCCCGCGACAACGCGCTGCCGGCCTCCCGGATCTGGGCCAAGGTGAACCCGAAGACCGGCACGCCCACCAACTCCATCTGGCTGTGCGTGGTGCTGTCGATCCTGCTCGCCACGCCGGCGCTGATCTCCACGGTGGCGTACCTCGCCGTCACCTCGATCGCCATCATCGGCCTCTACATCGCGTACGTGGCCCCGGTCCTGCTGCGCCGGCTTCGACCGGACTTCGAGCCGGGCCCGTGGAACCTCGGCCGCTACAGCGCCGTCATCGGCTGGATCGCCGTGATCTGGGTCGCCTTCATCTGCGTCCTGTTCGTGCTGCCGCCCGTGTCGCCGGTGACGCTGGAAACCTTCAACTACGCACCGGTCGCGGTGATCGCTGTGGTGATCATCGCCCTGGTGACCTGGCAGGCCTGGGGCAAGACGACCTTCATGCACGGCGCCAAGGACGAGCACATGACCAGGGCCAGAGATCAGGTGCTCAACGAGCGCTGAGTCGCGGGCCAGCCGCGAACTCGGTGAGGTCGTCCTCAGCGCATCCCGCGGCCGGCACGCCTTCGAGGACTGTGTGGAACGCCTGGCCACGGCGATCCGGCTGGGCGTCTACCCCTATGGCAGCACGCTGCCGCCGGAACGGGAGCTGGCCGCCCGGATGGGGGTGTCCCGAGCCACCCTGCGGGAGGCCATCGCGGCGCTGCGGTCGGCCAACCTGGTCCGGACGACTCGGGGCCGCGGCGGCGGCACGGTCGTGGACCTGTCCCCGGCCGTACCGGGGGCCGGAGGTGGTGCGGCGTCGCTGTCAGCCCCGCTGGAGCAGCTGATGGACTCGCTGGTCTTCCGCCGGATCGTCGAGCCCGGCGCCTGCTACCTGGCCGCATCACAGCCGCTCACCGAAGAGCAACGCCAACTATTGACCGAGGCTCACCACGAGGTGCGGAACGCGGGGAGTCCGGCGGCGCACCGCCAGGCCGACTCCCGGCTGCATCTCGCCATCGCCTCGCTGACCGGGTCGGCTCAGCTCGTCGATGCGGTGACCGGGGTCCAGGCCGATCTGCACGACATGCTGATCGCCATCCCGGTGCTCGGGGTCAACATCGAGCACTCCAACCGGCAGCACGCGGAGATCGTCGAGGCGATTCTCGGGGGCAACGCACGTCGCGCCCGGCGAGTGATGGAGAGCCACTGCGACGATACGGCCGCCCTGCTCCGCGGGCTGCTGGGATGAGAGAAGAATCGAGTGGCATGACGGAGCTGCGCAACGACCGGCATCTGAGCGTGTATGACCTGCGCCGGAGGATCAACGAGGGCGACATCGACACCGTCGTGGTGGCGTTCACCGACATGCAGGGGCGGCTCCAGGGCAAGCGAATGCATGGCGCCTATTTTGCCGACCACGTGCTGGAGCACGGCACCGAGGGATGCAACTACCTGCTGGCCGTGGACATCGACATGAACACCGTCGACGGCTATGCCATCTCCTCCTGGCAGCGGGGCTACGGCGACATGGAGTTCGTGCTGGACCTGCAGACGATCCGCCTGCTGCCGCACCAGCCCGGTGCCGCCATGGTGCAGTGCGACCTGGTCTGGCTCGACCAGACGCCGGTCCGGCAGTCGCCCCGGACGATCTTGAAGGCGCAGCTGGACCGGGTTCGCGAGCGTGGCCTGGTGGCGCTTGCCGGCACCGAGCTGGAGTTCATCGCCTTCAAGACGAGCTACGAGGACGCGGCCGATCGCCACTACCGCGACCTGGTCCCGGTGAATCAGTACAACGTCGACTACTCCATCCTCGGTGGCAGCAGGACGGAGCCGCTGTTGCGGGAGATCCGCAACCAGTTGTACGCGGCGGGCATGGACGTCGAGTCGGCCAAGGGCGAGTGCAACTTCGGCCAGCACGAGATCGGGTTCCTCTACGCCGATGCGCTGACCACCGCCGACAACCACGCCGTCTACAAGACCATGGCCAAGGAGATCGCGGCCCAGCACGGCCAGTCGATCACCTTCATGGCGAAGTACAACGAGCGGGAGGGCAATTCGTGTCACATTCATCTCTCCCTGCGCGGCCGCGACGGCTCCACCGTCTTCTGGGCGGACAACCGGCGTACCCAGCTCTATGACTCCTTTGTCGCCGGGCTGCTGGCGACCATGGCCGACTTCACCCTGCTCTATGCGCCCAACATCAACTCCTACAAGCGCTTCGCCCCGGGTAGCTTCGCGCCGACCACCATCGCCTGGGGCCTGGACAACCGGACCTGCGCCGTACGCCTCGTCGGGCATGGACCAAGCGCCCGGCTGGAGAACCGAGTTCCCGGTGCCGACGTCAACCCGTATCTGGCGCTGGCCGCCATGCTGGCCGGCGGCCTTTACGGAATCGAGAACGAGCTGGAGCTAGGTCCGGAACTGACCGGCAACGCCTATGCCTCCGACGGCCAGCACGTGCCGCGTACGCTGCGCGACGCTCGGGATGCGTTCACCAACTCGGCGATCGCGCGGTCCGTGCTCGGCGATGACGTGGTCGATCACTACACGAACATGGCCGATGTCGAGCTGGCCGCGTTCGATGTCGCGGTCACCGACTGGGAGCTGCGGCGCAGCTTCGAGCGGATGTAGCGATGTCGACCACAACGCTCATCAACCCGGCCACCGAGCAACCGGTTGCCGATATCGAGCTGACCGATGCCGAGTCCACCGACCAGCTGATCTGCGCCGCGGCTGCGGCCTTTCCCGCTTGGCGTGACCTGGCCCCCGGCGAACGCGCCCGGCTGCTCCGCCGGTTCGCGGCGGTGGTGGACGACCATGTCGAGGAGCTGGCCGAACTGGAGGTCGTGAACTCCGGCCACACCATCCGCAACGCCCGCTGGGAGGCCGGCAACGTCCGCGACGTGCTGAACTACTACGCCGCCGCGCCGGAGCGGATGTTCGGCCGGCAGATCCCGGTACCGGACGGGGTCGACGTCACCTTCCGGGAGCCGCTGGGCGTGGTCGGGGTGATCGTGCCCTGGAACTTTCCGATGCCGATCGCCGGATGGGGCCTCGCACCCGCTCTCGGCGCGGGCAACACCGTGGTGCTCAAGCCTGCCGAGCTGACCCCGCTCACCGCGATCCGGCTGGCCGAGCTGGGCCTGGAGGCAGGACTCCCGGAGGGGGTGTTCACGGTCGTCCCCGGCCGCGGGTCGGTGGTGGGGGAGCGGTTCGTCAGCCACCCCGACGTACGCAAGATCTGCTTCACCGGGTCGACCGAGGTCGGCAAGTCGATCATGCGCGGCTGTGCGGACCAGGTGAAGCGGTGCACCCTCGAGCTGGGCGGCAAGAGCGCGAACGTGATCTTCGCCGACGCCGACATCGCGGCCGCGGCGGCGAGCGCCCCGTACGCGGTGTTCGACAACGCCGGCCAGGACTGCTGTGCCCGGTCCCGCATCCTGGTGCAGGACTCGGTCTACTCGGAGTTCCTCGAGGCGCTGCAGCGGGCGGTCAGCGGGATGGTGGTCACCGACCCCGGCGCGGCGGAAGCCGAGATGGGACCGTTGATCTCGGCCGACCAGCGGCGTCGCGTCCAGGGCTACCTGGATGAGGTGGAGGTGGCCTTCGCCGGTGACGTGCCGGACGGACCGGGCTACTGGCTGCCGCCGTCCGTCGTGCTGGCCGAGGACACCCGCCAGCGGATCTGGCGCGAGGAGGTGTTCGGTCCGGTGGTCGCGGTGCTGCCGTTCCGCGACGAGGCCGAGGCCGTGGCGCTGGCCAACGACACCGAGTACGGACTTTCCGGGTCGATCTTCACCCGCGACCTGGCACGGGCGCTCCGGGTGTCCCGGGCCATCCAGTCGGGCAACCTGAGTGTCAACTCACACTCCTCAGTCCGTTACTGGACGCCTTTTGGCGGCTACAAGCAGTCGGGGCTGGGCCGCGAGCTCGGTCCGGACGCCCCAGACGCGTTCACCGAGGAGAAGAACGTGTTCTTCAGCAACCGAGAGTGAGGCCGACATGGGTGAACGGGTAGCAGGCCGGGTCGCCGTGGTCACCGGCGGCTGCTCGGGGATCGGCCTCGCCAGTGTCCGCCGGCTGGCGGCCGAGGGCGCCACCGTGGTGATCGGGGACGTCGACGAGAAGCACGGACCGGAAGTGGCGGCCGAGGTCGGCGGTCTGTTCCAGTGCACCGATGTGACCAATGAGGACGAGGTGCGCCGGCTGTTCGCGGCCGCGCACGCGACGTACGGATCGGTGGACATCGCTTTCAACAACGCCGGCATCTCGCCACCCGAGGACGACTCCATCCTGGTCACCGAGCTGGACGCCTGGCGGCGGGTTCAGGAGGTGAACCTGACCAGCGTCTACCTCTGCTGCCGGGCGGTCCTGCCGTACATGCTCGACCAGGGCAGCGGCTCGATCATCAACACGGCGTCGTTCGTCGCCCTGATGGGCGCCGCGACCTCGCAGATCTCCTACTCCGCATCCAAGGGTGGGGTGCTGAGTCTGAGCCGTGAGCTGGGGGTGCAGTTCGCCCGGCAGGGCGTGCGGGTGAATGCGCTGTGCCCCGGACCGGTGAACACCCGGCTACTCACCGAGCTGTTCGCCGCCGACCCGGAGCGGGCGGCCCGTCGCTTGGTGCACATCCCGATGGGCCGCTTCGCGGAGCCCGAGGAGATCGCCAACGCCGTGCTGTTCCTGGCCTCCGACGAGTCCAGCTTCGTCACCGCCAGCACCTTCCTCGTCGACGGTGGGATCAGCTCCGCGTACGTCACCCCGGTCTGACATTGCCAAGGGGGACGACCCCCTTGAACCCCCGCCGCGCGCGCAATAAAACACGGGAGCGCGCGAGGGACCCTGGCAGCGAGGACGATCCCCTGGCGCCCCGCGCTTCACTATAGATTGGTCGTTATGACGGCGAGACCTGCCGGCTCCAGGCCGGTGATCGGCTTGAGCACCTACCGCGAGCAGGCGGCCTGGACGGTGTGGAACATGCCGGCCGATCTGTTGCCGGCGGTATACACCCGATCGGTCGAGGCCGCCGGCGCGGTGGTGATGCTGCTGCCACCACAGGTCGAGGGTGCGGCCGATGTGGTCGCCCGGCTGGACGGTCTGATCATCACCGGAGGGCCCGACATCGACCCCGAGCGCTACGGCCAGCAGCGCGGACCGCGTACGGTGCGGGTCCGCCGGGACCGGGACGCCTGGGAGATCGCCCTGCTCGACGCGGCAGCGGAGGCGGATCTGCCCACCCTCGGCATCTGTCGCGGCATGCAGCTGATGGCGGTGCGGGCCGGTGGCACGCTGGAGCAGCACCTGCCGGACGTGGTCGGCCACGACGAGCATGCCCCGGACACCAGTTCGTATGGCTGGACCGCCATCCGGACAACCGATGGGTCGCTGGTCCGCCAACTGGTCGGTGACAACCTGCAGGTCAGTTGTCACCATCATCAGGCGGTGATCGACCATCCCGGATTCCTGGTGACCGCGCGAGCCGCCGACGGCACCATCGAAGCGATGGAGGACCCGGAACGGCCGTTCTGGCTGGGCGTGCAGTGGCATCCGGAGAGCGGCGACGACCATGGCCTGTTTCTCGGTCTGGTCGAGGCCGCCGCCAAGTCCTCCCAACTCTTGGCACGTTGACCACCAGATGTGGTTGACGTGCCAGGAGTTCTGCTAGCGATGCACGGGCGTACGCGGCCGGTGGCCGTGGGGTTGGTGCATCCCGGCGGGTAGCGCGGTTGGTCGCACGTCGCGCAGTCGCTCGACCGTGCGGAACGCGTCGGGAGCCAGCATGTCGAGGTCGTGGTTCACCCGACCCAACACCCGTTCGTCGACGGCGACCGTGATGATCGCCACCGCGCCGTTCACACCATCGGCGTCACTGCGGGTGGCCGGCCAGCCGTGTTCGCGCAGCCGGGCGGTCTCCTCGATGCCGGAGCCGTCGACCACCAGCCGGACGAGGGATCGGCCGTTGGACAACCGTTCGTCGACCACCATGCCCAGCAGCGTGCCGCCGGACACGCCAAGGCCGTACGCGGCGATCCGCACCGGATCCTGGAGTGAGGACAGGACGGCACCGAAGGCCAGCACGAACACGAGCGACTCGACGCCGGCGACGGCGGCGGCCGTCACCTTCCGCCCAGCGGCGGCCACGGTGACGCGCAAGGTCCACAGGCTCACGCTGGCGCAGGCCAGCAGGGCGAGGCCGGCCGCATCGGTGAGCAGTCTGAGCAGGGAATCGATCGTCATAACCAAGGGGCGGAAGGCGACGCCTCCCAATGTGAGGCGGCTCAGTCGGGCCGGTTGGTGACCGACCAGTCGACTGCGGTCTCTGGCCGGTAGCTGCACCAGTACCCCGTCCGGATGGCGTTCTTCAGATGGCGTCCGAGCTCCGGATGAGCGTCGGCCGCCTGGCGGATGGCGGAACGGATGCGCCAGCCGACCGCGGACCGGGCCCGCTCAGCCGCAGAGCCCCCGGCCCGTGAGCGGCCGGACAAACCGAATGCCTCGGCCAGCTGCTGCACCAGGGCATCGAGCTCAGCCTCTGCCCGTTCGACGCGAACCGGGTCGTTTGCGCTGCGAGCGTCCTCGATGTCCTCGTGCAGCTCGCGGATCCGCGTTTCGTACGCCCGGCGGGCCTGGGAATCCAGCGCTGGGCCGGGGTCGCTGCCGACGTCCGCGCCGCCGATCAGCTCCAGGCAGTGCACCTCCCGCTCGGGCCGGGCCAGCAGCACGGCCAGGTCTCGCAGCCCCTTGCTGTCGCGCAGCCGGCGGCTACGGCCAGCGAACGTGACGGCCCAGGTTGCTCCCTCGCAGACCAACGCAGCCGAGCTCGCGCTCAGTTCCCTGGCCGGAACGACTGCTGCAGCCTCCTCGGCGAGCGGCGGCGGGTCGCCCACCAGACCGATCCGCAGGTGTGTTGCTCGGGCCAGGACCGCATACTCTTTGGCGTCGGCATGGTGGTCGAGGAAGCTCGCCAGCATGGCGAGGTACCACGCCACCGACCCGGTGCACGCAGCGCCAATGCCCTCGACGCAGCAGCGGTGGGCGTACGGCCGGAGCTGTTCGTAGCAGAGTGCCGCCAGGTCGCTGAACCCGGTGAGCACAGCCGCCTCCGCCAGCTGAGCCGTCTCCGGCAGCCACTCGGAGTCGCGAGGCCGGTCGGCGAGTCCAGCCGCTCGCCACTGCTCCAGCAGCACCCGTGCCTTGTCGCGCTCGCCGAGCTGCAGGGCGGCGACGGCGCGGGGCCCGGAAGTCACCGGCGGACCCGTGCCGTATCCGCCGAGGAGTTCGGACATCGCCGCGCCCGCCTGCTGGAATCGGCCTTCGTAGCGCTGCCGCACCCACCACTGAGTGAAGCTGAGGAACCGCGCGTTGTCGCTGTGAGCCGCGGCGACCGCCTCCGCGTGGGCGCATTCGCGGGCCGCCTCGACGAGGTCGGCACGCATCAATGCCCGCATCCCCCGCCACAGCGGCACGTACCAGAGGTATAGCGGCTGCCGCAGCGGCTCCGCCGCCTGGGCGAAACGCCGGATCTCCAGGTCCGCCTCGCCGAGGTCACCGATTTCGAGCAGTGCGACCAGCCGCAGCCGCCGACCCAGCAGCTCCAGGCGCCGGTCGCCGGTGGACTGTCCGAGCCGGACGATCTCCGCCGACTCCTGCAGTCGGACCTCGCACCAGTCGGGCCCGGCAATGCTGTCGCAGTGCGCAGCCAGAGCATGACCAAGTGCCGGCTCGTCGTCGACCTGCCGAGCCACCTCGACTGCCTCGTCGCTCAGCGAACGACGACGCGGCTCGGCATCGAGGAATGACAGCGCAACGGACAGTCGTGCCAACACCCAGGCTCGCAACGCAGAGGGCGTGGTGCCGAGTGCGGCCAGCGCCTCTTCGAGCAGCTGGACCTGAATGGGGTCTTGCATGGGCACCTCGAATCCGCCGAGACCCGCGCCGAACCCCAACGCTGCGGCGGCCAGCAGCTCGGCGTCCCCGCGGCTTCTGGCCAGGTCAGCGGCGTCGGTGAACGCGGCCCGTGCGCCGGCGAGATCTCCGGCCGCGACGTGTGCCTCGCCGCAACGAACGAGCAGCTCACCCACCCGCATGTCGTCGGGTCGGCCGGCGCGGAGCAGGTCGATCGCCCGCGCGTACCACGCGGCCGCATCCTCGTACGCGAGTACGTCAAAGCTGCTCTCGGCAGCTCGGATGGCAACCTCGGCGGTGTGACCGGGATCGGTTGACGACAGCCCGTGCAGGGTGTGGTGCGCCAGCTCCATGACGTGGCTGTCGCCGTAGTGCTGCCCGATCACCTCCGCGACCCGACGATGCAGCCGTGCTCTGACCTCCGGTTCGGCGTTGGCGTACAGCACCTCCCGGACCAGGACGTGCGCGAAGGTGATCGTGCCGTCGGTTTCCTGGTCGACCAGCAGGCGGGCGGCTCGGGCGGGCTGCAGGTCATGCTGCACCTGCTCCACGGATCGACCGGTGACGGCCGCAAGCAGGGCAGGCTCGACGTCCAGGCCGATTACGGCGGCGGCGAGCAACAGATCGCGTACGTCTACCGGCAGCGCCCCGAGCCGACCGCCGACCGCCGCACGGACGCCGGTCGGTAGCCGTACCAACTCATCGCGATCGGCGGCCGATCCGGAGTCCTGGCTGCCGAGCAGGCGTACCAGCTCTCGCACGAACAGCGGATTGCCGCCGCTGCGCCGGTGCACCTGCGCCACGACGTCGGCCGCCGGCCCGGCGTCGCCCGCCAAGGCTCCGACGAGCTCGGCCACCTCGCCCTTGCTGAGCCCACCAAGCGTGACGTGCAACCCCTCCCGGGTGAGCTGGTCCAGGCCTTGCGCGAGCGGGTGTTCGGGGTTGAGATCGGTGTCACGGTAGGTACCGAGTATGGCCAGCCGGCGGTCCCGTACATCGCGGGCGACGAACTGGAGCAGCCGGATCGAGGCCTCATCTGCCCAGTGCAGGTCGTCGATGACCAGCACCAGCGGATCGGCCCGCGTGGCGGCAGCAAGCGTCTCGGCGACGCCGTCGAACAACCGGAAACGGGCTTCGCCGCCCAGGTTCGGCACTTCGGCCGCCACGCCAGAACCGTCCCCGGACCCCAATGCGGCCAGCATGTCGAAGTCCCCGGCCTGCCTGTCCGGCAGCGTCCGCAGCAGCTGCCGCCACGGCCAGAACGCCGGGGCGTCGTCGTCGGCCCAGCAGGCCGATCGCAGCACCGTCGCCGAGACGCGTGAGGTCACCTCGTTCACCAGCCGCGTCTTGCCGATCCCGGGTTCACCGGCGACCAGTGCCAGCACGTGCTCCCCGAGAGTGGCCGCATCGATCGCCGCAGCAAGCTCGGCCAGCTGACGCTCCCGGCCGACGAAAGGGACGTGGCCAGGAAGCATGCTCCATCCTGTCCTGGCGGCCGCCCTGGGTAGAAGTCAGGATCTGCACCCTTTCCTTCGATCTGCACCGATTGCTAGCGGTGCAGACCGAAGGAAGGGGTGCAGATTGCCGTGCGGTGTTTTCAGACGGGGTCCGCCCGGCGCAGCCGCGGGTCGTCCACCGCGAAGGTACGGATTGGGCCGGGAGGTGTGTCCCGGGTCTCGAAGCGAACGGTGACCCGGCCCAGTCCCGAACCCCAGACCCAGCCGCGACCGTGATCGTCGTGCTCCACGTCGACTCCCGGCAGCCAGTCGCGCTGCAGCGGTCCAGCGGTGACAACCTGCTGCTCCACGACATCCAGCGGCTCGTCAGCTACCCGGTCCTCGCTGAACAGCTCCTGCTGCCGCAGGTCGGTGAGCCCGGCGACGCCGACGCCGAGCAGCCGTACCCCGCCCGCCACGTTGACCGCCCCGAGCAGCGCGGCAGCCACCGACCCGATCTCCTCTGCTGCGTCAGTCGCTCCGGCGAGCGTGCGGGAGCGCGTGAACGTGGCGAAGTCCGGCAGCCGGACCTTGATCGAAACCGTGCGGGCGAACAACCCGGCCGCGGCCAGCCGAGTGGCCACCTGCCGGGCCTGACGGTGCAGCACGGCCCGCAGCTCGGCCGGGGCGGTGAGATCGGTCTCGAAGGTGTCCTCGGCCGAGATCGACTTGGTCTCCCGCTCAGGCTCGACCGCCCGGTCGTCGCGCGCGTACGCCAGCTCCACCAGTCCCTGGGCGTGCGCGCGGCCGATGCTCTGCGCCAGTTCGTCCACCGCGTACCGCTGCACGTCGCCGACTGTTCGGATTCCGACTCGATGGAGCTTCTCGGCCGTGACCGGTCCGACGCCGGGTATCACGCCGACCGGCATGGGGGCCAACAGCGCGACCTCGGCGCCGGGCTCGATGATCTGGCGGCCGTCCGGCTTGGCCAGCTCGGTCGCGACCTTGGCGATGAACTTGGACGTGCCGACGCCCACGGACGCGGTCAGCCCGCCGGTCACCGCGACGACACGCGCCCGGAGCTCGTCCACCAGATCCGAGACCCCAGGAGTGCTGAGGTCCACGGGTCGACGGGCTGCCCGCAGGTCGACGAACGCCTCGTCCAGCGACAGCGGTTCGACCAGCGGCGACAGATCCCGCAGCAGATCCATCACCTGCGCGCTGACGGCCCGGTACGCGCCGAACCGGCCGGTCAGGAAGGCGGCGTGCGGGCAGCGCCGGCGTGCCTCGGAGACCGGCATGGCCGAGTGAACCCCGAACACCCGGGCCTCGTA
>JBKPNA010000150.1:0-2537 GCA_046765695.1 Actinomycetota bacterium
GGACAAAGGTGACCCCCGCGCGTGCCAGGTCCTTGCGCTTGGTGCGGATCAGTGGAGCGGCCCGGCGCACGAACCTCGGTGCAGCCTTACGTCCCATCGGAGTGTCCAGGTTGAGCACGTGCAGACCGGCGAAGCGGACCAGCGGCAGCACGAACAGCGCCGCCGCAGGGCCGTGCCGGACCGGAAGCTCGCCACCGGGTTGGCCGGAGATTACGGTTGGATGGGTACGGCTGAGCTCGAGGGCGATCTCCGCGCCCGAGTTGCCCATCCCCACCACCAGGACCGGTCCAGGTTGCAGCTGTTCCGGTCCCTTGTACGCGAACGAGTGCAGCTGCCGGATGTCGGGTGACAGTTCGGCGGCGTACGACGGCTGCCGCGGGATCTGGTCGGCCCCCGTCGCGATGACCACGTTCCGCGCCCGCCAGCGCCGATCCGAGCTGCTCACGACGTAGTTCTCGCCCTCCTTGAAGAGCGCGTCGACCCGCACGCCGGTTTGCACGGGCAGGCCCATCTCGGTGGCGTACCTCTCCAGATAGTTGGCCAGCTCGTCCTTGGTGGGGAACGACAGCCGGGCACCGGGGAACCTCATGCCTGGCAGGCCGTCGTACTTGGCGGGCGTGAAGAGCCGCAGCGAGTCCCAGCGGCGGCGCCAGGCGTCTCCCACCCGCGGGAAGGCGTCGAGGATCAGGAAATCCCGACCCTGGCGCGATAGGTGGTAGCCGAGCGCCAGTCCGGCCTGGCCGCCGCCGATGATGATCGTGTCGAGACAGTCGCCCGCGCCCGCGGGCTGGATGGTGGTCATGTCGACGACGCTAATGATCGCCACAGCCGGTCCGCGTCGGGCGAACTACTGATCTTTTGCGACTACCCCACGTGGGTATTTCTACCCATGTCGACAGGTCAGGCGAGGTCGTGCTGGTAGGCGTACGCGGTCGCCGCCGAACGCGACGACAACCCCAGCTTGGTGAAGATGTTGCTGAGGTGCCGAGCCACCGTCTTCTCGCTGAGGAACAGTTCGTTCGCGATGCTGCGGTTGGTCATCCCGGCGGCCACCAGCCGCAGCACCTCGCACTCCCGAGCGGTCAGCGGATCCGATGGCGATCTTGCCGCCGTGCCGGACAAGGCATCGACCGCCTCCACGTCCGGCCGGGCCCCGAGATCGGTGAAGATCGCTCGTGCCGCGGCGAACTCCATCTGCGCCAGGTCCTCGTCACCCATCGCCCGGTACGCGTTTCCAGCCAGTACGCGGCAGCGAGCCATCTCGTACGGTACGTCGAGCTGCTGCCAACTGCGCTGCGCTGCCCGGATCGTTCGCAGCGCCGTCGGCAGGTCGCCCTCCGCCAGCAGCACCGCACCGTCGGCCGTGCCGGCCAGGGCTTGCAGTAGCGGCATGGGATTGTCCCGGCTGACCGCCATCAGCTGGTCAGCGGCGGCGCGGGCCGCCCCGACATCCTGGGCAGCGAGCTCGATCTCGACCAGCGCCGGCAGCAGCCGCGAGCCCGACACGGTGGGGTCGTCCAGCGCCTGCCGGATCAATGACCTGGCGACGGTGGTCTTGCCCTGGGCCAGCCGCAGCAGGGCGAGGCCGGGCAACGGCGGAATACCGGCCTGATCGGCCAGCCGGTAGCACGTCTCTGCTGCGTCATAGTCGCCGCGCAGCCGGTGGATTTCACCCTGGGAGTAATACGCTCCGAACGCTGCGTTGTAGTCCCCGGATCGGACCCGCTCCTCGGCCTTCTTGGCGACGGCGAACGCCTCGGACCAGGCGCCGTGCAGGCAGTACAGCTCGGCCCGATGGGCGTCGCACTGGCCACTGAACGGCACGAGATCGGGTTGTGCGGCGCGCCATCGGTCCAGGGCAGCCGTCCACTCCTGAGCGCGCCGCAGGTCGAAGGCGTCGTAGCAGCCGCCGATCGTGGCGCAGTAGGTGATCCCCGCCGGAATCGGCGACACCTCACCCGAGGTCACGGCCACCATTGCCTCGTCCATCAAGGCAAGGCCGTCCGCCACCTTGCCCAGCCTGAGCAGCGCCTGCCCACTGCCAAGCCGGGACAATGCTGTCAGGTCGGCATCGCGAAACTGCTCAGCCACTTCGCCGACGTGCTGGAACAGCTCTATCGCCGCCTCCGCGTCCCCTCCGTACAGGGCCCCCAGACCTTTCGCCCCGAGCAGCAGGCCCTCCGCCCGGCATCGGACGTCCAGCGATGAGATCAACCGCTCGGCGCGGGCAAACCATCCGGACGCCTGCGCCTGCGATCCCTGATTCGCCAAGCGCATGCCCGCCCAGGTCGCACACCAGGCTGCTTCGGCGATCGCGCCGTTCTTCAGGTACTCGGAGTGGGCCCGAGCCAGCAGATCCACGCCCTGGGCACGTTCGCCGATCAGCTCTGCCGCAATGGCGAGCCGCTCGACGTCCTCTGCTGGCAGGCCGGTCTCCCGGTCTGCCGCAGTCAGCTCGTCATAGGCCACCCGCCAGCGGCGGTCCGCGTACGCCGCACGGCCCCGGTCGAGCGCTGTCGAGGTGGTCATGATCGGTC
>JBKPNA010000151.1:0-6054 GCA_046765695.1 Actinomycetota bacterium
TCGGCGGCCCAGTGCAGTGCCGCACGCGCGGAGTCGGATTCGTCGAGACCGACGACGATCTCATGTCGCCGCCCGACCTGATCGCTCATGGCGTGCTGGACGGCATCGGGAAGCGCTGTCCCACCCTGACCACCCTAGTCAGGAGGCCGGTATCACGACGAGGTCGCCGTAGCCCGCCGCGCGCAGCGGCTCGGCGAGCGCCTCGGCGTCGCCGACCACCACCAGGGTCAGCTCGTCTGGATGCACCACCGACTGGTACGCGGCGGTGGCCGAGTCCGGGGTGACCGAGCGCAGCAGGGCAAGGCTGCGGTCGACGTAGTCGTCCGGGAGCCCGGCCAGCACCTGCGTCGCGGCCTGATCGGCCACACCGTCCGCGGTGGCGTAGCGGAGCGGCGAGACGCCGACCAGGAAGGCCACGGCCTCCTCCACCTCTTGCCGGGTGAAGGGCCTGGAGCTGACGTCGATCAGCTCCCGGGTGATCTGCAGCGCGTCGACCACCACCTCGGTACGGAAGGAGCCCTGAACGGCGAAGGAGCCACCGCTGTGCAGCGGAGTGAAGTTCATCCGTACGCCGTAGGTGTAGCCCTTGTCCTCACGCAGCACCGCCTGGAGCCGCGACAGGAACGCCCCGCCCATGGCGTAGCTTGCGACGGTGACGTCGGACCACCGCGGGTCCAGCCGGTCGATACCGAACCCGCCGTAGCGGATGTCCGCCTGCACGGCTCCCGGGCGGTCGACCAGCAGCACCCGCCGGGCCGTCGCGGCCGGCACCTGGGCGGCCACCGCCCGCTGGCCGGGGTTCTGCCAGTCGCCGAAACACTCCGCGGCGAGCGCGACCGGATCGCTGCCGAAGGCCCCGGCCATGATCAGCGTGGTCCGGGTCGGACCGAACTGCTCCGCATGGAAGCCTGCGACGATCTGCCGGTCGATGTTGCTCACGGTCTCCGGCTCACCGCCGTTCATCCGCGACGCACGGCTGGACTCGTCGTAGACGGCGGCGCGGAACGCGATGTTGGCTGACTGAGCCGAATTCGCCTGAGCCTGCTCGATCTCGGCCAGCCGCAGCTGAACGTGCCTGTCGACGTCCCGCTCGGCCAGCGTCGGCTCGCGTACGGCTTCGGCGAACAGGTGCAGCGCTCGGTCCAGGTGCGAGGCGGGTACGTCGAGGACGGCCTGCAGCCCGGCCAACGACAGCTCCACGCCGAAG
This sequence comes from Actinomycetota bacterium, assembly GCA_046765695.1. Lineage (GTDB taxonomy): Bacteria > Actinomycetota > Actinomycetes > Propionibacteriales > Propionibacteriaceae > Microlunatus. The sequence continues at coordinate 1,208 of JBKPNA010000151.1, forward strand.
CCGGCCCCCTCGGTCTCCAGCAGCTCGGCGAACTCCTCGCCGTCATGGTGCCGGGTGCCCTCGTCCAGCACCCGGGCGCAGATGTTCGCCATGCCCTCCGCCGCCCGGTCCTCCGCGTTGAGCGGGATGTCGAGCACCAGATTGGCCGACACCACATGCTGTCCGGGCAGCGTGAACACCACGACGTCGATGCCGTTGTCGAGCCGCACCTTCGTCGGGGTAGGAAAGCGCCACACCCCCGGCGGGGCCAACTTGGGTTGGGGCAGGAAGTCGTCCGGCGCGCGGCCCAGCGTCGTGGTCTGAGCCGCAGGGGGCTCGAGGGGTGTCGTCCCCCCATGCTCGGTCACCGTGCCTCCCGCCGGTAGATCAAGGTGGCGCGCTGCTCGCTGGTGAACCAGCGGGACAGCACGTCGGCGACGTCGTCCAGAGTGATCTCGTTGATCTCGGCGACCCGGGTGTTGATCAGGTTCGGGTCGCCGTGCAGGGTGGCGTACTCGCCGAGCGCGTCGGCCCGGGAGTCCACCCGGACCAGCTCGTGCAGCCAGTGCCGCTCGTACTGGGCCTTGGCCCGCCGCAGCTCCATGTCGGTGGGCGGCTCGGATCTGAGCCGGTCGACCTCGGCGACCAGGTCCAGCTCGAGCTGCTCGACCGGGACGCCGTCGCGAGCCCTGGCGTACACCAGGCCGGAGGAGTTGCCGCCGATCAGCCCCAACGCGCTCGCCCCGGTCGCCTCGGCCCGCTCCGTGCCGCGGACGAGGACTTTGTGCAGCCGTGACGTCTGCCCGTGCCCGAGCATGCTGAAGGCCAGGTCGAGGGCATCGAAGTCTCGAGTGTCGCGCTGCGGCAGCCGCCAGGAGAGGTACACGGCCTCGGCGGGGACGGCACCGGAGGCTTCACTTCGATCGGCACCGGTCAGTGGTCCGAGCGGCGGCGTCTCCGGTTTGCGAGGCTTGGGGCCGCTCGGCAGGTGGCCGAAGTAGACCTCAGCCCGGTCGAAGGCATCCTCCGGCTCCACGTCGCCGACGACGGAGAGCACCGCGTTGCTCGGCAGATAGTGGGTGCGGAAGAAGGACTGAACGTCGCTCAGGGTGGCGGCGTTGAGATCGTCCATCGAGCCGATCGTGGTGTGCCCGTACGGATGGTCGGCCGGAAAGGTCAATGCGTTCAGCAGCTCGTTCACGTCGCCGTACGGCACGTTGTCGTAGCGCTGCCGCCGCTCCTCCTTCACCACCTCGCGCTGGTTGTCCAGGCTGTCCTGGGTCAGGGCCTGCAACAGGGTGCCCAGCCGGTCGGCCTCCAGCCACAGCGCGAGGTCCAACCCGCCGGTCGGCAGGGTCTCGAAGTAATTCGTCCGGTCGAACCAGGTGGTGGCGTTGACCGAGGCACCGGCGGCCTGCAGCAGCCCGATGTGCTGACCGGACGGGACATGTGCCGAGCCCTGGAACATGATGTGCTCGAACAGGTGGGCGAACCCTGTCCGCCCCGGCTGCTCGTCGCGCGAGCCCACGTCGTACCAGAGGTTCACCGCCACCGAGGGCGCCGCATGATCGGGGCTCGAGACGACCCGGAGGCCGTTGTCCAAGCTCTGCTGGGCGATCGGGTAGTTCAGGGTGATCGCCGGCGCCGCATTCATGCGCTCCATCTCAGCACACTCATCGGACTCGGTTCGCTTCCGTCCTAGCCGGGTTCCAGTACGCCGGCTGACCGGGCCGGTGCCGCGTAGGCCTCGGCCAGTGTGGCGAGCGTGTCGTGCGCGTTCAAGCCGCTGGGGTTGGGCACCACCCAGAGTTCGGCGCCCGCCAGGTACTCCGGCTGCTCGCCGACGAGGGCTCGCGGCCGCTGAAACGCCGTCCGGTATGCGGTGATCCCGGCCACCGCCACGACCTTGGGCTGGTGCCTGCGGACCAGGTCGGTCAGCCGCACGACCCCCGCCCGCAGCTCGGCTTGACTGAGTTCGTCGGCCCGCGCGGTGGCGCGGTTGACGAGGTTGGTGATGCCCAGACCCCGCGATACCAGGTACTGACGGTCGGCCTCGGTCATGCCGCCGCCCCGGTCCATGTCGCGGTCGAGGATCCCGGCCCGACGCAACGCCGGGTAGAACCGGTTGCCGGGATGGGCGAAGTGGGTCTGGGTCGCCGCAGTCCAGAGTCCAGGGTTGATCCCAACGAACAGCAGCCGAAGACCTGGCCCGACGAGGTCGGGGACCGCCACGTCTCGGAACGACTCCAGCTCGGCCCGGGTAAATCCCACCGCGCCACGGTAACCGGCGCTCCCGGGCCGGCTCCGGCGGCCGACTCAGGCGGCTGACCTGGCGGCTCCCGGCTGGGAGGATTCGACCGGGAGCCGCCAGGTCAGGGCAAACAGAGCCGCGATGAGGACGAGCTGCAGGACGAACCCGGCGGTCTGGGCCACTGCGTCCGCGGTGCGAAAGCCCTCGAGGTGCCCGGCGTGGAAGAGCGTGTGCGGAACCGCGTAGACGGCCAGACCGACAAGAGACGCCCGGATTATCGCGCGGTCCAGGGTGAAGGCGGCCGCACCGAGCACGACGCTGAGCGCGAGGTTCAGGGCGCCGACGTCTCGGAGGAGATGCTCGTTGTACGGGGGCAGCAGGGCGACCCAGGAGTGCCCGGGCAGCGGAAAGCCGGCGTAGAAGGCACGCGGCGCTGCCAGCGCCCACAGCCCGATGACGGCCTGCATCGCCGCGAGGATCGCCAGACCGACACGCATCAGGGTCGGCAGCCGCATCGAATCCTCCTAGAGCGTCCGGGCCAGAGCCTCACCTTGCACCCTTTGACTCGACGCCGCACCCTCTGCATTGGGTGCAGCGTTGGGTCAAAGGGTGCAAGGTGCCCGGAGAGAGGAGTACCGGTCAGACTCCGACGGCGTCCAGCACGAGCACCACGATGCCGCAACCGAGCAGCACGGCACTGACGAGTGTCGGAGTGATTCCTCGCCGCGCCGAAGCAGCCGAGCTGGCCGTACGCCAGTAGAGGAACACCCCGCCGAGCAGGATCAACGCCTCGAGCGTGATCGAGGCCGCCGGCACCCGCCATAGCCCGAAGCCGAGCAGCGGGAGATCACCGAGATTTCCCGGGAGGATCGGCATGTCCGCCCGGTGCACGATCAGGTCCAGGATCCAGTGCGAAAACGCGACTCCCCCCGCGATCAGTCCGATGCGTTGCCCCCAGCGCCACCACGCCAGTCCGCCAAGCACCGCCGACAGGACGAGCGCACCGAGCAGGGAATGGGTGTAGTCGGCATGGATGACGACCCGTCCGTAGCCGCCGCCAGGCAACGTGTCGATCGTCTCGATGTTGAGCAGCAGCAGCGGGACGAAGATGACGTCGAGCCAGACCGTTGCCAGCATCAGAAGCCAGAGCGGTGCGCGGGTGTCCACAGCCTTGGTCCCGGCTGCGAGCCCGAAGTGGCCGGTGATCATCCGCGGCGCCGCAGCCGCGGTGTCCAGTCAAGCCGGGCATCGAGGAAGCCGCACAGGCCCACGAAGAGAACGATGGCGAGAATGAAGGTCACAGGCACTCCTGGAGATGTCGGCGAAGCCGCTGCATGTCACTGTCGAGGTATCACGGTCAGCACCCGGACAAGGTGGGTACGGAACTCCTCCATGAAGTCCCGAAGGAAGTTCGCCATCGACTCGTCGTACACCTCCCCGTCGCCGGCGAACACGTCGGGTGAGTACTTGACGTAGGCCTCCGGTGCGGTCATCTGCCGGGCGTTGCAGAAGCTGAGCACCGCGCGCAGGCTCTGTTGGCCGACCGCCGTGCCGATGGCGCCCGGCGAGGCCCCGATCACCGCGGCCGGGATGTGGTCGAAGGAGTTGTGGCCCCATGGCCGCGATGCCCAGTCGATCGCGTTCTTCAATGCACCGGGGATCGAGCGGTTGTACTCCGGGGTCACGAACAGCACCGCGTCCGATTGCGCGATGGCCTCCTTCAGAGCCGTCGCCTCAGGCGGGAAGTTGGCGTCCAGGTCCCGGTTGTAAAGCGGCAGGTTCCCGATGGAAATCTCCGTGAACTCCAGATCGTCCGGTGCCAACCGGATCAGCGCCCGGGACAGCACCCGGTTGATGGAGGACTCGGAGAGACTCCCGACGAAGTAGCCGACCTTGTACGTGGTCATTCCTGCCTACCTTTCTGATGTTGCTATGCCATCCAGGTCATACACACATTTGCCCTAGCCGAAACGTACCGGCGGCCCTCGATGCCCCGCCCGACGGGGCTGCCCGTCGATGAGGTCCGCGTAAGGACCGCGTGAGAATGTCTCGGGAGGCCGTAGCGAACCCGTAAATAAGGGACCGCATGCCTGGCGGGCGCGCTTCGCTGGTGTCGTGCAGAAGGTGCTCTCCATACCGAAACGCCTGCTGGTGGGCCAGCCGCTGAGGAGTTCCCGGCTGGGCGAGACACTGCTGCCCAAGAAGCTGGCGTTGCCCGTCTTCTGCAGTGACGCGCTGTCGTCGAACGCGTACGCCACCGAAGAGATTCTGCTGATGCTGAGTCTCGGCGGCCTGGCGTTGCTGCATCTCACGCCCTGGGTTGCTTCGGCCGTCGTGCTGCTCTTGGTGATCGTGGTGCTGTCGTACCGCCAGACCTGCCACGCCTACCCCAACGGTGGAGGAGCGTACGCCCTCAGCCGAGCCAATCTGGGCCGAAACGCATCACTTGTCGCGGCGAGTGCCCTCTTGGTGGACTACGTGTTGACCGTGGCCGTTTCCGTCGTCGCCGGCGTGGCGAACATCGTGTCGGCGATGCCGAGACTGGCCGATCATGAGGTTGCGCTGTCACTCGGCATGGTCGTGGTGCTGGCAGTGCTGAACCTTCGCGGAGTCAAGG
>JBKPNA010000152.1:0-5897 GCA_046765695.1 Actinomycetota bacterium
CATTCGGCGAGCCGACCGGTGCCTCCAGCACCGCGGACAAAGCAGCGATCTCCATGCCGAGCTCTGCCCGCGCTCGATCGATCTCGCCCACGTTGGCTTCCGACATGGGAATCTGAGAGATCTCAACGACGCTGAACCCCAGCTCGCTGAGCCGCTTCAGCGTCGCGAACGCCCCATCTGCCGCGAACTCATTCTTGAGCATCATGGCCTGCACACCAATTCTTGCCATACCAACTCCTTCTGGGTACGAGCCTGGCTATCCCTGCGTCGTTTCTTGCACATCTGTAGTCCGCGAGCAAAGCATCTAGGGCTGCGGAGCGGCGCTTCACCCGGCGGCTGTCGGCGACGGCGGCGCGCTGGAGCCCTGTTCTTCGGTGGCGGTCATCAACTGGATGATCGCGGCGCGGTCTTCTCTGGACGGTAGTCCCCAGCCGGGTTCGTAGTGGTAGACGTCCCGGAGCGAGGTCGACGCGGTGCGGCCGTCGAGGACCTCCACGGAGTCGGCGTCGATCAGGCCTGGGTGCTCCACGCCACAGGCTTCGGCCACCTTGACCAGGTCGCGTCGCAGCGTCTTGATGTAGTTGGCAAAGCGGACGGACTTCAGCTCAGGGTCCAGGCCATGGGCCAGCCACGGGTTCTGGGTGGCGACCCCGACGGGGCACGTATCGGTGTGGCACTTCTGGGCTTGGATGCAGCCGATGGCCAGCATGGCCTCGCGGGCGACGTTCACCATGTCACAGCCCAGTGCGAAGGCGACGATGGCGTTGTCCGGCAGCCCGAGTTTCCCGCCGCCGACGAAGACGACCCGGTCCTGCAGGTTCCGCTCGGCGAACGTCCTGTAGACCCGGCTGAATCCAAGCTGGAAGGGCAGCGAGACGGAGTCTGTGAAGATGAGCGGCGCCGCACCGGTTCCTCCCTCGCCACCGTCGATGGTGACGAAGTCGACGCCCCGGCCGGTTTCGGCCATCAGGGAGGTCAGCTCGTCCCAGAACTGCATGTCACCGACCGCGGACTTGATCCCGACCGGCAGGCCGGTCTCGGCAGCCAGCAGCTCGACCCAGTCCAGCAAGCTGTCAGTGTCGGAGAACTCCGCATGACGGGAGGGGCTGATGCAGTCCCGACCCTCTGGGACACCGCGCGTGGCGGCGATCTCGGCAGACACCTTCGCTGCCGGAAGGACGCCGCCCAGGCTCGGTTTCGCACCCTGGCTCAGCTTGATCTCCAGCGCTCGCACCGGCGCCTCAGCCACCAGCTCCTTCAGGCGGTCGAGACTGAACCGGCCGTCTTGGTCTCTGCAGCCGAAATAGGCGGTGCCGATCTGAAACACCAGCTCGCCACCCCGGCGGTGGTACGGCGAGATGCCCCCTTCACCGGTGTTGTGCAGGCAGCCGGCCAGCGCCGCGCCGGCGTTCAGAGCTGCGATGGCGTTGCCGGACAACGAACCAAAGCTCATCGCCGAGATGTTGACCACGGACCCCGGACGGAACGCGTGCCGGCGGCCACGAGCTGCTCCCAGGACTTTGGCGCACGGCAGCTCGACCTCGTAACCTGCGGCGGGCGACGATGGCGGAATGGCCCGGCCGAAGGTGCGGTGACTGATCACCGGATATCCGGCGGTGTACTCGATGTCGTTGTCGGTGCCGAAGCCGAAGTAGTTGTTCTCCTTCTTCGCCGATGCATACACCCAGCGCCGCTGATCGCGGGTGAACGGTCGCTCCTCGTTGTTGCCCGCCACCAGGTACTGCCGCAACTCTGGACCGATGGACTCCAGCATGTAACGGGCGTGACCGAGGAGCGGGAAATTCCGGAGCAGCGCATGCTTACGTTGCGTCAGGTCACGCACCGCCACCGCTGCAGCAGCCAAGGCCGCCGCAGCGGGTACCGCTCTCGAGGCCCACCCCATGCGCTCATTCTGCTCCTCGGTCGAACAGGCCGGCCGGCGAGCCCAGTCACACACAGATACGGTCTTAGCTGCGGACCTCGGCCGCTCCAGGTTGGGTGGTCGAAACAGCGCGCCGCCGAAGTCCCTTGGCGATGCCCACTCCTACTGCTACGTTCCCCTGGTTGTCCAGTTCGATCGTGATCGAGGCGATCGGTATCACGCCGACTAGCGGCTGCAGCATGTCCCGGTAGGGGCAGTCGATCCAGCTGACGTGGCCGTGCTCTTCTTCGCAGCCCTCGCAGCACGGTCCGCGGTGTGCCCCTCGTTCGATGGGTCGGTGCTTGGTAATCGTGTCCCCCTGAGTTGCCTTCTTGGCGGTCGTCCTGCGTGCCAACGGGCTTCTGGTTATTGCCTGCGCAGATCAGCACCCGCATCGGGCTCACGGTGGTGTGGGCATCGGCGAGGACCTGCTCTGGGGCTTACGCAGTGACCGTCTTCCAGCACGACACCACGGCTTCGGCGGTCACCAGCAACGTGATTGCCGGAGTCGCCGATCCGTGTCTGTCGCTCAGGTCCGATCCGGGTCGGTCGGCTGACCGAGGCTGTTGTCGGGTGGATACGCGACATTGCCAGAGCGATCGGTGCCGGCATCGGTGCCCGGCGCGCCACCACCGTAACTGGCATCGTCTCGATCGAACGGTTCAGTTTCCGTCTGGCCTGTGTAGGTGGGCGTTGCCTCGAAGGGGACTCCCACATCCATCCGGCTGTTCTCGGCGGCCTCGTCGTCGATGTCATCATCGGTGGAAGCCTTCTTCCCCGCCACGGCTGCGGCGCCCACGGCAGCAGCGGCTGCGGCGCCGAGTCCCGCCGCGACGGCCTTACCCGACACACCAGCCTTACCGGTGTCACCCTGCGAGCCGCTGGCCTCGGCCACCCCAGGTGTGCCGACCGCAGCACCCTCGTTGACAGACCCGCGCCAAGCCCCGGTCGCGTAGCCTTCCGCCTCAATGAACGCCTTGAACCGGTCGAGGTCGGCCTCAGCCTGGTTCTCGACGATGTTGAGCTTCTCCCCGACCTTCTCAACCAAGCCTTCCGGCTCGTACTCGAGTGACAGGTGCACCGAGGTCTGGCCGCCTCCGAGGTCTTCAAAGGTGACCGCCCCAGCGTTGGTCGCGCCTTCCGTTGCTGCCCATGCGACCTTTTGATCGGGCACCTGCTCCAAGATCCTGGCCATCCATTGACGGCGGACACCGGCAATCTCGGCAACCCACTCCAGGCGGTCATCCTCGAGTTGCTTCACACTCTTCACCCCGCCCATGAACTGCGGGAAGTCCTCGAACTGCGTCCACTGGTTGTACGCCGTGCTGACCGGAACATTCACCAGAATTGACTTTTCAACCCTTGTCGTCACCGTGTGTCCTCCCTCGAGATCTGCAGCCTGAGCCGGACCCTCCGGCTCCTCGAAGCCAAGTAGGTTTACGTTGTAAACGTACACCTACGGTGGGCTCTGCATCCAGTGGCTCTGCCACGCAGAAGGGGTCGCTGCGAGCCCCGAGCGCGACACCCGCCGTCCAGGCGTACAACTGAGCTATGGAGACCTGGGAAACCATCCGCGCCCGGCGCAACGTGCGCCAGTACACCGACCAGCCGATTGCCCGAGAGGACCTTGAGCGCATCCTCGACGCCGGTCGGAGGGCGCCGTCCGCGAGCAACTGGCAGCCATGGAACTTTGTCGTCGTCACGGACCGGCCGCAACTGGTCGAGCTGGCGAAGGTCTGGCAGGGGGCGCGGCACGTGGCCGGGTCTGCGGCAACGATCGCCTTCGTCGTCCGGCAACCGGAGGACCCTCGCCGTCAGGACCTGCTCATGTATGACCTCGGGCAAGCAACGGCGAACATCATGCTGGCCGCCACCGACCTCGGCATCGGGTCCGGTCACGCGTCGGTGTCAGATCAGGAGCAGGCCAGGCGCGTGCTCGAGTTTCCCGACGGCTACTTCTGCGCCTACCTGATCGGTCTCGGCTACCCAGCCGACCGCCACCTACGACCGCTCGTCCGGCCCGACCGCCGCCCGCTCGACGAGGTCGTCCACTGGGACCGGTGGTAGGCGCAGCGAAGGTCTTCGACGGCTGAAGCCCACCATCCCGCGGAGGGTCAGCCGAGAATGCCGTCGCCGAACCTGAACACCGGATCCGCCGTATCGAAGGGGACGTCAGTGCGGCTCTGCATCACGGCGGCCATGGACGACGGCAGGTCGAAGGGCAGCCGACCGCGCGCCTGCGCCTCACCCAGCAGCACGTCGATCACTGCGTCGTCTCGGGCTCCGAACTCAACGAGCAACGTGGCGGCAGCCGCGGCGATCTCGGTGACGACGGCTGGGCGATCCAAGAAGAGCACGACGACCGTCGCCACTTGCTCGCAGATCGCAACAATCCGCTCCCGCTCCGCCGCCGGGAACTCCAGCGAGCCGGCATGGAAGAAGGCCTCGAAGCCACCCGGACGCGGTTCGTAGGGCGCGTTGAGCCGGAGCACCGCCAGATCGGCGTCAGCCGGATCGTCGACCAGCGACCCCAGCCGGGCCGCAGCCGCCGGGCCGATGTTTTCGGTGTACACCGCCCGCCCAGTTCCCAGTGGTAGTGCTGCCGGGCCGGAGCCGGCGTCGGTGAGGCGTACGATCGCGGCCCGCTGCGCCGCCTCTCCCTCGGCAACGAAGTCGGCGCGGCCGATCGTCCCCATCGCGTGGTCGACATCGAGGAAGGGCTGGTCGAACAGGCCGAGCACGAACTTCTCCCTCAGCAGCCGGCGCACCGACTGGTCGAGGCGTTCCTCGCTGACCCGACCGGCTCGTACGGCCTCGATGACCAGCTCCGGCCGCGACTCCCCGCCGAACTGGTCGCAGCCTGCCTCGATGATCTTGACCACGCGCTCGAGCTCGCTGAGCTGCTCCTCCCCCCAGGCCCGGGCCGGCATCGGCTGGCCCATGATCACGCTGTCGCCGATCAGTCCCCAGTCGGTGCAGACGATTCCGTCGAAACCCAGCTCGTTGCGGAGTAGCTGGGTGATGATTCCGTAGCAGAAGGCGAAACCGACCTCCTCCCACTCCGTGCCGACCGGCATGCCGTAGTAGGGCATCATCTGCGATGTTCCAGCCGCGATCGCAGCCCGGAACGGCTTCAGGTGGTACTCGAACTGCCCGCCGGGATAAACCTGCTCGCGGCCGTACGCGAAGTGTGGGTCCTCGCCGTCCTGCTGCGGACCGCCACCGGGGAAGTGCTTGGTCATGGTGGCCACCGAGGACGAGCCGAGTTCGGGGCCCTGGAAGCCACGGATGTAGGCGGTCACCAGACGTGAGGTGAGGTCGGCGTCCTCGCCGAAGGTCATCCCGATACGGGCCCAGCGGGGTTCGGTTGCCAGGTCGATCTGGGGGTGCAGCGCGACCCTGATACCGGCTGCCAGGTACTCCTGGCGAGCGATGTCCGCATAGCGCTGCACCAGGTCGGCGTCGCCAACTGCGGCGAATCCAAGCGACTGCGGCCATTGCGAGAACGCGCCGGCGAGGGCTTCGGTGCCGGGGTTGTTGCTGAAGGCATGCCGGGGGTCGGTCGACACCGTCACCGGGATGCCCGGCCCCTCAGCGAGGGCCAGCTCCTGCAGGCTGTTGTGCCAGCGGACCAGGGCACGGACGTCGTCGACCTGCCCGGCGAGGTTGAAATGGTTCATTCGCAGCTCTCGGACGGCCAACTCCGTGTCGGGCCGGCCGAACGCATTGCCTGCACGCATCAGCGCACCGCCTGGACCCATGGCGGTGATGTCGTGGAACATCAGTCCGGCCTTGTCGGCGAGGGTCAGCCGGCCAAGTAGATCCTCGACCCGGTTCTCAACGCTGTTCGACCGATCTTGATAGGGCGCGACCACGACGTCTCCTCCTCCAGTTCTGAGATGTCTTCCAGCCAATCACCTCATGCCTGTAGTGGGGAGTCCCTGGTGTAGGGGGTATTGACAGGGACTCCCTTGCA
>JBKPNA010000153.1:0-16812 GCA_046765695.1 Actinomycetota bacterium
GGTCAGGCCGAGGGTTGCCCGGGCCGACGCGCTGGCCGAGCCCTCGTCGCCGTAGGCCCGCTCCTTGACCAGTTCCAGGTAGTCGTCGCAAAACTGCCAGAAGAACTGCTCGGTCACCTCCAGCGCAGTCGAGTAGTCGTAGGCCTCGAATGCTGCCGTCGTCTGCTCGACCACCTGGCGCAGCTGGGCGAGCAAGGACCGGTCAACCGGCTCGGTGATCGCGGCCCAGTCGGCGATCCCGCCTGTGCCGAGCACGAACTTGCTGGCATTCAAGACCTTCAGTGCCAACCGCCGGCCGACCTTCATTTCCGCTTCGTCGAAGGGCGAGTCGAGCCCGGGGCGGGCCTTGGCTGCCCGCCAGCGGACGGCGTCGGACCCGTAGCGGGCCAGCACGTCGGTCGGCACCACCACGTTGTTCTTGGACTTGCTCATCTTCTTGCGGTCGGGGTCCATCACGAACCCGCTGATCATGGACCGGGTCCAGGGCAGCGAGTTGTTCTCGAAGTGTGCCCGCACCACCCGGGAGAACAACCAGGTCCGGATGATCTCGTGGGCGTGGGTGTTGAGATCCATCGGGAAGGTGAGGGCGAACAGGTCGGCATCGCGCTCCCAGCCGCAGACGATGTGGGGACTGAGCGACGAAGTCGCCCAGGTGTCCATCACGTCCGGATCGGCCATGAACCCGCCAGGAACATCCCGCTGAGCCTCCGTGTAGCCCGGTGGCACCTCGCTGCTCGGGTCGACCGGAAGCGAGGCCTCGCTGGCCAGAATCGGTTGCGCGTAGTCGGGCTGGCCGTCCAGCCCCAGCGGATACCACACCGGGAACGGCACGCCGAAGAACCGCTGCCGGGAGATGAGCCAGTCCCCGTTCAGGCCGCTGACCCAGTTGTCGTAGCGGTACTTCATGTTCGGCGGCACCCAGGCCAGCTCCTCGCCACGCCGCAGCAGCGCCTGCTTGAGCTCGGCGTCCCGGCCGCCGTTGCGGATGTACCACTGCCGGGTGGAGACGATCTCCAGCGGCTTGTCGCCCTTCTCATAGAAGTTCGCCTTGCGCTGGGTCGGCGTCGGCTCGCCGTCGAGGTCGCCCGATCCGCGCAGCGCCTCGACCACGGACTGACGGGCCGAGAACGTGGTCAACCCGGCGATGGCGTCCCAGGCGGCCTGGTCGGCGATCCAGTCGGGACGGTCGTGCAGCACGCGTCCGTCCCGCCCGATGATCACCCGGGCGGGCAGCCGCAGCTCCCGCCACCAGTTCACGTCGGTGAGGTCACCAAAGGTGCAGCACATCGCGATGCCGGTGCCCTTGTCCGGTTCGGCCGCCTCGTGTGAGAGCACCGGAAGCCCTACCCCGTAGAGGGGTGAGCGCACGGTTCGGCCGAACAGCGGCTGGTAACGGGCGTCGTCGGGATGCGCGATGAGGGCCACGCAGGCGGCGATCAGCTCCGGCCGGGTCGTCTCGATGTAGACCGGGCCCGATCCGTCGCCACGGGCGAACGCAACGCGGTGGTAGGCGCCGGGATAGTCCCGGGCCTCCAGCTCGGCCTGAGCCACCGCGGTCTGGAAGGTCACGTCCCACAGCGTGGGTGCCTCGGCCAGGTACGCCTCGCCGCGCACGACATTACGCAGGAAGCCGCGCTGGGCGACCGCGATCGAGTCGTCAGAGATCGTGGTGTAGAGAGTCGACCAGTCCACGCTGAGTCCAACCCGCCGCCAAAGATCTTCGAAGACCTTTTCGTCGACGTGGGTCAGCTCGTGACACAGCTCGACGAAGTTGCGCCGGCTGATCCGCAGTGGGTTCTTGGCATCCGGCTGAGCGGGCGGGTTGAAGTCTGGGTCGTACGGCTTGCTGGGGTCGCAGCGAACTCCATAGAAGTTCTGCACCCGGCGCTCGGTCGGCAGCCCGTTGTCGTCCCAGCCGATGGGGTAGTAAACGTGCTTCCCGGTCATCCGCTGGTAACGGGCGATCAGATCGGTATGGGTGTAGGAGAAGACGTGACCGACATGCAGCGAGCCGGAGACGGTGGGCGGGGGAGTGTCAATGCTGAACACCTCCGACCGGCTGCTCGGCCGCACGAACGCGTACGTGCCCTCGGCTTGCCAGCGAACGATCCACTTGTCCTCCAGACCCTCCAGCGCCGGCTTCTCCGGTACCCGCGACGCAGCGTTGGCAGGCGCGTCGGGAAGCAGGTCGGAGGAGATGGTCATGGCTGCAGAGTCTAGGCAACGCCGGGAGCGAGGGCTCCTGGGTTTCGCGGTCCGGCCAGCGTCTGAGAGCCAAGTATACCCCCAGGGGGTATACTTGGGACATGGCTATCCACCAGCACGCCGCACCTGGCCGACCGGCACTGACCCGGCTGGCAATCTCCGCCACGCTGCACTGCCTGACCGGCTGTGCCATCGGCGAGGTGCTCGGCCTGGTGCTGGCGACCTGGTGGGGCTGGTCGAATGGGCCCAGCATCGCCCTTGCCATAGTGCTCGCCTTTCTCTTCGGATACTCGCTGACGGTCTGGCCCCTGGTGCGGTCGGGTCTACCGCTCGGATCGGCGGTGAAGATCGCGCTCGCCGCGGACACCGTGTCGATCCTGACCATGGAGATCGTCGACAACGTGGTCGTCCTCGCCGTGCCCGGAGCCATGGAGGCCGGCCTGACCAGCCTGCTGTTCTGGGGCACTCTCGTTCTCTCGCTGGCTATCGCGTTCGTCGTCACGGTGCCGGTGAACCGGGCCCTGATCGCCCGCGGCAAGGGCCACGCCGTAGTGCACGCGCACCACTGATGGCAGCCCTCACCTAGTGTCACGTAAGGGAAGTCTCTTACCCACGACACGAGAATCTGACTCGCGCTTCCCCGACACGCCGTAAAACCGGGGCTTGGGTTGAAACGCGGGAAGGGAAATCGGGCTGCCTGGAAGTAGCTCAGAGCGGCCAGGGAGCCGCCCTACACTGGCCGGGTCATGCCTGCCGTCGTCGAACCGACCCATGCCGAGATCGTCGCCGAGTTGACCGCCCGCTGGCCAGAGCATCGGGTGGCACCCACTCTGAGCCGGATCCGAGCGCTGACCGAGCTGCTCGGCGACCCGCAACGCGCCTATCCCGTCATTCACCTGACCGGCACCAATGGCAAGGGCAGCACCGCGGCCATGATCGAATCACTGCTCCGGGCGAACGGGCTGCGGACCGGCCGATTCACCTCACCGCACCTGATGAGTGTGACCGAGCGGATCACCATCGACGGCGCCCCGATCAGCGAGGAGCGCTTCGACGCGATCTGGAACGAGATCAAGCCCTACGTCGCCCTCGTCGACGAACGCCAGATCGACGGCGTGTCGATGACCTTCTTCGAGATCATCACCGGCATGGCGTACGCGGCCTTCGCTGATGCCCCGATCGACGTGGCCGTCGTCGAGGTGGGGCTCGGTGGCACCTGGGACGCGACCAACGTGGCCGATGCCGACGTGGCGGTGGTGACCCCGATCGATCTGGATCACACCCACCTCCTGGGTTCCACCATCGCCGAGATCGCCCGGGAGAAGGCAGGCATCATCAAACCGGGTTCGCATGCCATCCTGGCCGGTCAAACCCTCGAGGCGGCCGAGGTGCTGCTGGAGCGTTGCGCCGAGATGGGCGCGCTGCCCCAGCGCGAGGGCATCGACTTCGGCGTTATCGACCGGCAGCTGGCGGTCGGTGGCCAGCTGATCCGTCTCAACAGCGCCGAGGGGCCGGTGGACGACATCTTCCTGCCGCTCTACGGGGCGCACCAGGCGGCCAACGCCGCACAGGCCCTGGCAGCAGTTGAGGCGTTTCTCGGTCTCAAGGCGCTCAACCCGGACGTGGCCAGAGAGGGGTTCGCCACCGTGCACTTCCCCGGCCGGCTCGAGGTGGTGCGTCGGTCACCACCTGTGGTGCTGGATGCCGCGCACAATCCGCACGGCGCGACGGCGGCAGCGGCGGCGATCACCGAGGCGTTCGCGTTCACCCCGCTGATCGGCGTGATCGCGATCATGCGGGACAAGGACGCTCGTGGCCTGTTGACGGTGTTCGAAGAGATCATGAACCAGGTAGTCGTCACGCAGGTCGCGTCCACCTCCCGGGGAATGCCCGCAGCCGAGCTGGGCGAGTTGGCGGCCGAGGTCTTCGGCGCCGACCGGGTCCACGTGGCACCGCGACTCGACGATGCGATCGAGACAGCCGTGAGTCTGGCGGAGACGGATGGGATCGGGGCGCCCGGAGTCTTGATCACCGGTTCGGTGGTCGCGGTCGGCGAGGCGCGGACCCTGCTCGTCGCGCCGGAGGATCCGCCGGTGCGGCCGCTGAGCGACAACCCGGACGACGACTGGGACGCCGACTACGCCGAGGATGGCGAGCAGCCGGGCACCGAGCAGTGGTCGTGAGCGCAGCATCGTGACCCTTACCCCGGACAACCCGATGCGGTCGGTGCTGCTGACGATTCTGATCTTCGAAGTGATCGTGTTCGGCCTCGCGGTCCCGGTGATGATCCTGGTGTCGCATGTCTCGGCCGGGCTGGCCGCCGGCCTCGGCGGCGGTGCTGCGGTGCTGGCGTTGATCGCCGCCGCGCTGTTCCGCCACCCGGCCGGCTATCTGGTCGGCTGGCTGGTTCAGCTGATCGGCGTCGCGCTGGGACTCCTGACCGGGGCCATGTTCTTCGTCGGATCCATGTTCCTGGCGCTGTGGCTGATCACGTTCATACTGGGGAAGCGGCTCGACCGCGCGGGCGCCGTCGCCTAGCTCACCCGCCGGGCGTTGACCAGCAGTTTCGCCGCCGGCTCCGGGTTGATGCCCTCGGTCAGGTCGAACGCCGTGCCGCGTTCGCCGTCGGTCTCGATCACCGGGTTCTCGAGGAGTTCAGCGATCGCGTCCGGCGAGGCGCCCGCCGCCGCGAGCGTACGCGCGAACAGCCAGTCGGTCAGCGGCTGGACTTCGCCGAAGAAGCGATCCAGCTCTCCGAGGCCCTCCAGCGGGCCGGCCGACATATGTACCCCGTTGAAGTTCGAGTTGACCGCCGTGAGGCCGAAGGACGCCGGGTCGGCGTACAGGATGCCACGCAGTGACCGGGCGGACGCCTGGCTGGGGTCGGTGGCGCCGATCAGCTCATTTCGCAGCACGTCCCAATCGGTCGGGCTGCTGGCGTGCAGGAACACGCATACCGCGTCATCGGCGGTGAAGAAACTCAGCTGCCGTGGATGGAACCCGTTCAGGATCACCACGGTGGTTCCATCGATCCGGACCGGGGCGGCGTAGGTGCCCGGGCCGAGCCGGCTCACCTTCGCATTCGAGAACAGCATGGCCAGAGCGAACGGGCTGAACTCGGAGTACCGCTCCAGGAACTTGTGTCCACCAAGCACCACGGCGTCCTCGGGCAGGTCGCCGAGCAGTGCGGCGAGCGACGACTCGGCCGCCTCCGTCAGCGCAGGGCGGCCGAGCCTCGAGATCTGGTTGATCACCCCGTAGTGCTGTTGCATTGCACCGGCTACATCCAGCTCCGGCCCCGTCATGATCTTGATCCGCTGCACCGTGACGTCGTACGCGGCGAACGAGCGAGCGAAGAGGTCCCAGACGGATGCCAGGTCGGTGCTGCCTAGCCGGCCGAGCTCCGGCTTGCTGAAGATCACGAACTCCGCGCCTCCCGGCGCCGGCGTCGTGCCCCTTGCGGCCTCGGGAAACCGCTCCGATACCGCTGCCGCGACCGCCTCTGCGCCCATGGCCCAAGACTGCCGTTCGTCGCGGAGGAGGGCAACTAGTCTGAGAAAGCCATGACCATCACCGCAGCTGCGACACCTGCCCCGGTCTTCCCCCGCCTGGAACCCCTGCTGGCCCGGGTCGCCAAGCCGATCCAGTACGTCGGGGGCGAGCTCAATTCGATGATCAAGGACTGGGCGTCGGTCGACGTCCGCTGGTGCCTCAGCTATCCGGACGCGTACGAGGTCGGCCAACCCAACCAGGGCATAGCGATCCTCTACGAGATTTTGAACGAGCAGGACTGGATCCTCGCCGAGCGGACGTACGCGGTGTGGCCGGATCTCGAGGCTCTGATGCGTGAGCACGGCGTGCCGCAGTTCACCTTGGATGCGCACCGGCCGGTGGCCGACTTCGATCTGCTTGGATTCAGCTTCGCCACCGAGCTCGGCTACACGAACCTGCTGACCATCTTGGACCTGGCCGGGATCCCCATCCAGGCGACTGCGCGCCGAGAACATGACCCGATCGTGCTGGCCGGCGGGCACTCGGCGTTCAACCCGGAGCCAATCGCGGACTTCCTCGACGCCGCGGTGCTCGGCGACGGCGAGGAGATCGTCCTGACGATCAGCGAGACGGTTCGGACCTGGAAGGCCACCGGTCGGCCGGGCGGCCGGGACGGGCTGCTGCTGCGACTCGCCGCCGGCGGTGGGGTCTATGTGCCCAAGTTCTACGACGTGGACTACCTGCCGGACGGAAGGATTCGGCGGGTGGCGCCCAACCGGCCCGAAGTGCCTTACCAGGTCCGCAAGCACACCTTGATGAACCTGGACGCCTGGCCCTACCCGAAGAAGCCGCTGGTGCCGCTGGCCGAGACGGTCCACGAGCGGTACTCGGTGGAGATCTTTCGCGGCTGCACCCGCGGCTGCCGGTTCTGCCAGGCCGGCATGATCACCAGGCCGGTGCGGGAACGGAACATCGAGACCATCGGGACCATGGTGCAGGGCGGCATCGAGGCCACCGGGCTGGAGGAGGTCGGACTGCTCAGTCTGTCCAGCGCCGACCACTCGGAGATCGCCGAAATCACCCACCAGCTCGCCGACCGCTATGAGGGCAGCAACGTCTCGCTGTCCCTGCCGAGCACCCGAGTCGACGCCTTCAACATCGACCTCGCCAATGAGCTGTCCCGCAACGGTCGTCGGTCCGGTCTGACCTTCGCGCCGGAGGGCGGCACGGAGCGGCTGCGCAAGGTGATCAACAAGATGGTCACCGAGGACGACCTGATCGCCACGGTGGCGGCGGCGTACAGCCACGGCTGGCGGCAGGTGAAGCTCTACTTCATGTGCGGGCTGCCGACCGAGACCGACGAGGATGTGCTCGCCATCGCCGATCTCGCCAAGGGGGTGATCGCCACCGGCCGCGAGGTCAGCGGCCGGCGCGACATCCGGTGCACCGTGAGCATCGGCGGCTTCGTACCCAAACCGCATACTCCGTTCCAGTGGGCAGCGCAGTGCGACCATGAGACGATCGACGCCCGACTGGCCAAGCTACGGCAGGCCGTACACGCTGACCGGCAGTACGGGCGGGCCATCGGCTTCCGGTACCACGACGGCAAGCCGGGCATCATCGAGGGGTTGCTGAGCCGGGGCGACCGCCGGGTCGGCAAGATCATCGAAGCTGTCTGGCGCGACGGCGGCCGGTTCGACGGCTGGAGTGAGCATTTCTCGTACGAGCGCTGGGCGGGGTGTGCCGCCGCGCAGCTGGCCGGCACCGGAGTCGACCTGGACTGGTACACCACCCGCGAGCGGGACTATGCGGAGGTGCTGCCCTGGGACCACCTGGACGCGGGGCTTGACCGGGACTGGCTGTGGGAGGACTGGCAGGACGCGCTGGACGAGGTCGAGGTCGACGACTGCCGCTGGACGCCCTGCTTCGACTGCGGTGTCTGCCCTCAGCTGAACACCTCGATTCAGGTCGGTCCCAGCGGTCGTTCGCTGCTGCCCCTCACGCCGATCTAGAAGCGTGGTCACCTGATTTCGCTTCCTGCGTTTCACCGACACGCCGTGGAGTCGGGTTTTGCCCTGAAACGCGAGTAGGGAAATCAGGTGGACTCCCAACTTAGGCTCGTTGGCATGACCGAGACTCGGATCCGGACCGAGCAGGAGCTCGTCGATCTCATCGGCGTGCCGCTGCCCCGCGTGGCCAACAAGGCCCGGGCAGCGCTCCACGATCTCGACCGACAGTGGCTGGCCGCCTCGCCGTTCTGCCTGATCGGCACGGCAGACGAAACGGGTGGCTGCGACGTATCACCCAAAGGCGACCCCCCGGGGCAGCTGGTGCACGTTCTCGACGACACCACCATCGCCATCGCCGAGCGGCCGGGCAACCGACGGGCTGACGGCTACCGCAACGTGCTGGCCAATCCACATGTTGGTCTGATCTTTCTGATCCCCGGCCGGGGGGACACCCTGCGGATCAACGGCCGGGCCCAACTCGTCTCCGACGCCCCGTTCTTCGACGCGATGGTGGTCAAGGGGCATCGGCCGATTCTCGCTTTGGTGGTGGAGATCACGGAGATCTTCCATCACTGCGCGAAGGCATTCCTGCGCTCCCAGCTGTGGCAGCCGGAAACCTGGCAGGACCCCCTACCCGCCCGGCCGGTTCTTGTCAAGACCTTGGAGCGACCGGATGAGTCACTGGAGGAGTTGACCGCCTACTACGGGCCGCAGTACGCAGCGAAGCTTTACGGATAGCGCCAAGGAAGCACGCCCAACACGGGATCTGCACCGTTTCCTGCGATCTGCACCGCTTGCAGCGGGTGCAGATGGCAGCAAGGGGTGCAGATGGTGGCTTGGGGCGGTCTAGGCTCACGGCCGTGGCGCGTCCCCAGCCCGAGCAGCATCCGCCGCCGGTGCAGCGGCTGCGTGTCCGTTACGCCAAGCGTGGCCGCGCCCGGTTCACCAGCCACCGTGACTTCGGCCGTGCGTTCGAGCGGGCGCTACGCCGGGCGGGCGTGCCGATGGCGTACACCTCGGGGTTCTCTCCGCACCCGCGCATCTCCTACGCCAACGCGGCGCCCACCGGAGCGGCGAGCGAGGCCGAGTACCTAGAGATCGCACTGGCGGCGCCCTGCGACCCGGATCAGGTGCACGCCGCCCTGGATGCCGCCCTGCCACCGGGGCTCGACATCGTCGAGGTCGTGGACGCGCCTCCGGGAGCTCTGGCCGACCAGCTAACGGGCTCACGGTGGCTGGTCACCCTGGTGGGGGTGGCACCGGCAGACGTCGGGGCGGCGGTCGATCGCTTCCTCACCGAGCGCGAGGTTCGGGTGACCCGGATGACCAAGAACGGCCTGCGTACCTTCGATGCCCGCGACGCTGTTGTCGCACTGGAGGTGACAGAAGCCGGCATGCTGGTCACGATGGCGCACGGCGAGCCCCTGGTGCGGCCCGACGACGTGCTTGCCGCGCTGGCGAGAGTGTGGCCGTCCTTTGCGCCGGCGGAGGTGCCGGTGCTGACCCGGGTCAGTCAGGGCCGGCTCGACCGGCGTTCCGGAAACGTCGAAGAACCAGGTTCTTGACCGACCTGTGAGATACTGGATGCGGCTCGGGCGCCGTATGCGTTCGGCCTCGATGACCGGTCGCCTGGTCTCTCCACCGCGACGAGGAGCCTTCGAGTGTGACGAGGGCAGCACTTGACCGCGGGAGAACCGGACCCACCAGCATCGGTTTTCCGCAAGCTTCCGCTGCCTGGCCGGGATGCCAGCGCGCGAACGATAGAGCGCGCATAGCGCGCCATTGAAGGAGTCGAATGCTCGACAACGAGCCCGACACAAGCCAACCGTCCACCCCAGAAGAAGCATCCGCCGACTCGCCGACGCCCCGACCGCGCCGCCGTCGCGCGGCCAGTCGGCCCGCTGGACCACCGTCCTCGGCCCCCGACGCACCTTCCATCGAGCCGCTCGGCGCGGACCCGGAATCGGAGTCCCCGTCGGCCGTTTCAGGCACTCCGGCTGCTACGGAGGCTCCCGCTGCCACGGAGATCCCGGCCGAGATGGAGCCTCCTCCCGCGAAACGACCACCCCGCAAGCGGGCGGCTGCCAAGCCGGCAGCCGAGGCCGACGACAAGCCGGTGCGTGCGCCGCGTAAGCGGGCCGCGAAGAAGGCCGTTGCCGCCGAGGAATCCGCCGACGAACTGCTGGCACCGGCCGTCGTGGACCTACCGGAAGCGACAGCGGCAGAGGTTGGGCCCACCACTCAAGACGAGAACGTAGTCGAGGCTGCCACCGAGGCGGGTCCGGAGCCCGAGCCCGTTGCGGAGTCCGAGATCGCCGAGTCCCAAGTCGGGGAAGCGGAGCCGGACCAGATCGATACCACCGAGTCTGACGGTGCTGAAGCTGTGGAGCCTGGCCAGGACGCAAGCGAGGCCGGGGGCCGTCGCCGAAGGCGTCGCCGCGGAGGTCGTCGTCGGCGCAAGGGCGGTTCCGACGACGACGGCTCCGATCAGGACGAGACCGACGCCCCGGCCGTTGAAGCTGAGACGGACGCCGCCGAAGACAGCACCGCCCCGGATGAGGGAGCCACCGAGCCAGAGAGTGAGGGCCAGCGTCGCCGCAGACGTCGCCGGCGCCGTCGTGGTGAGGAGGCCGGCGGTGCCCCGGACGACCCGAGCGACGTTGTGGTCCGGGTACGCGAGCCCAGGCGCAGCAAGGCCAGCAGCGAAGTCACGGGCATCGACGGATCCACCCGGATGGAGGCCAAGCGGCAGCGCCGGCGCGAGGGCCGCGAGGCCGGTCGGCGTCGCGCGCCGATTCTGAGCGAGGCGGAGTTCCTCGCCCGCCGGGAGTCTGTGGTCCGCAAAATGATCATCCGGCAGCGCAAGGACCTGGCACAGATCGCCGTGCTCGAGGACGACATCCTGGTCGAGCACTACGTCGACCGGGACTCCGCCACGTCGCTGATCGGAAATGTGTATCTCGGCCGAGTGCAGAACGTGCTTCCCTCGATGGAGGCGGCATTCGTCGACATCGGCCGCGGCCGCAACGCGGTCCTCTACGCGGGGGAGGTGGACTGGGACTCCTTCGGTGCCGAGGGTCAGAACCGCAAGGTCGAGAAGGTGCTGAAGTCCGGCCAGACGGTGCTGGTCCAGGTCTCGAAGGACCCGGTCGGAGCCAAGGGCGCCCGGCTGACCAATCACGTGTCCATTCCCGGCCGCTACATCGTCTATGCCCCCGGCGGACACCTCTCCGGGATCTCGCGCAAGCTGCCCGACACGGAGCGGCGGCGGCTCAAGGAGATCCTGTCGGAGCTGCTCGGCGAGTCGGCGAGTGTGATCGTGCGCACGGCGGCGGAGGGGGCGAGCGAGGAGGAGCTGGTCCGCGACGTGAACCGGCTCCAGGCCCAGTGGGCCGACATCGAGAAGAAGGTCACCGCCGGCCAGGCGCCGCAGCTGCTCTACGGTGAGCCGGACCTCACCGTGCGGATCGTCCGCGACCTGTTCACCGAAGACTTCTCGGAGTTGATCATCTCCGGCAACGGCGGGATGAACGACGCGTACGACTCCATCGAGGCCTATGTCAGTCACGTCGCACCGCACCTGACGGACCGGCTGCGGCGCTGGGATGAGCAGCAGGACGGTGACCTCTTCGCCGCCTACCGGCTGGACGAGCAGATCGCCAAGGGCCTGGAGCGCAAGGTGTTCCTGCCCTCGGGTGGCTCGTTGATCATCGACCGGACCGAGGCCATGACGGTGATCGACGTCAACACCGGAAAGTTCACGGGCAGCGGCGGCAACCTCGAGGCAACGGTGACCAGCAACAACCTGGAAGCGGCCGAGGAGATCGTGCGGCAGCTGAGGCTGCGCGACATCGGCGGCATCATCGTGATCGACTTCATCGACATGGTGCTGCCCAGCAACCGCGAGCTGCTGTTACGCCGGCTGGTGGAGTGCCTCGGGCGGGACCGGACCCGGCATCAGGTTGCCGAGATCACCAGCCTGGGCCTCGTTCAGATGACCCGCAAGCGGATCGGTACCGGGTTGCTCGAGGCGTTCAGCACCGAGTGCCCGCACTGCCACGGACGCGGCGTCGAGCTGCACGACATGCCGGTGGAGTCGCAGCGGCAGGCGGACGGCGGCGTCCGCGACACCGGTGGCCGTGAGTCCCGCCGGGGCGATCGCAGCACCGGCTCGAACCGTCGTCGGAGCGAGTCGACGCCCAAGCCGGAGGCCGGCAGCGAGTCCGAGGACGAACCGGTTCCCGTCAGTTGAGAGGAGAGGCGCTCTGAGCTCGGCGCAGGCCTCGACCAACGGCACGCCGTTGGTCGTCGCGATCGTCGGCGCCGGCCCTTCGGGAATCTATGCGGCCGAGGCCCTGCTGCAACAGCACGACGTCCCGGTGCAGGTGGCGGTGATCGACCGCCTGCCGGTGCCTTTCGGGCTGGTCCGTTACGGGGTCGCGCCGGATCACCACTCGATCCGCTCCATCCGCAACACGCTCGAACGCACCCTGGAGAAGGCCGGAGTCCGATTCTACGGTGACGTGGCGATCGGTCGGGACCTGAGCATCGAGGAGCTGCGGGGGACGGTCGACGCCGTCATCTACGCTTACGGCGCGGGCAGCGACCGCCGGATGGAGATCCCTGGAGAGCACCTGCCGGGCAGCATCGCGGCCTCGCAGCTGGTGGCCTGGTATTGCGGGCATCCGGATGTGCACCCGGATCCTGGCCAGCCGCCGGGCGACAACGACCTGACCACGCCGCCGATCGAGGAGCTTCTTGCCAGTTCCACTTCCGCGGTGGTCGTCGGGGTCGGCAACGTCGCACTCGATGTCGCCCGGGTTCTGGTCAAGACCGCCGACCAGCTCGAGGACACCGACATGGCCGACGAGGTGCTGGCCGGTCTCGCTGGAAATCAGGTCAGCGACGTGCACATCCTCGGCCGGCGCGGCCCGGCGTACACGGCTTTCACCACCAAGGAGCTGCGTGAGCTCGGCCAGCTCGAGGGGGTCGACGTGATGGTGAACCGCGAAGACCTGGTGCTGGACGACTCCAGCCAGGCCAGGTTGGCTCGCGACAAGGTCGCGACCCGCAACATCGCGGTGCTGACCGAGTGGGCGGAACGGTCGCCGACCGGGGCGCAACGCCGGATCCACCTGCACTTCTGGACACGGCCGACCATGATCATCGGAGAGGAACGGGTACGAGCGGTGCAGGTGGAGGGAACCACGATCAATCCCGACGGTTTCGTCGTCGGCAATGGCCACACCGACCTGATCGAGGCCCAGCTGGTCGTCCGTTCGGTCGGCTACCGTGGCCTGCCACTTGCCGGCGTGCCCTACGACGACAGCACCGGCCGGGTACCGCACGCCGAGGGCCGGGTCATTCGCGACGGCGAATTCTCGGTCGGCGAGTACGTCACCGGCTGGATCAAACGCGGGCCGACCGGCGTGATCGGGACGAACAAGTCCGACGCGGTGGAGACGGTCACGTCACTGCTGGCCGACGTGCACGAGGGGGAGGTGGTCGCGCACGGGCGTACCGATCATCTCGACCGGCTGCTCGCCAGCCGCGGTATCCACCCGCTGGACCTGCCCGCTTGGCACCGGATCGACGCCGCTGAGATCGAGCTGGGTCAAAGTCATGGCCGGCTACGCACCACTCTCGCCCACCGGCAAGAGCTGCTGGCGGCTGCCGAAGACGGCGAGCCGAAGCCATGAGCGGCTTCGGTCCGGACGGCCGCGGCGTCTGGTGTCAAGACTCGAGCCCGGGCACCGTCGCGCGGCTGGCGCGGAGCGGCTTCGACTGGGTCTGCCTGGACGCCCAGCACGGGATATACGGCCGCAGTGAGTTGCTGGATGTGGCACGTGTCTATCCCTTCGATGAAGCGGAGCTGGTCGTCCGGGTCGCGTCCTGCGATTTCGCCGCAATCGGCGCCGCGCTGGACGTCGGCGCAACCACGGTGATCGTGCCGCAGATCGAGTCGGTGGCGGAGGCGGAGCGGGCCGTTGCCGCGACGTACTACCCGCCGCGTGGCAACCGCAGCCGGGGTCAGCTGGGCCGGACCTGGGGACGTAGCGAGGACGCACCGGAAGATGCCAACGCGGCAACGACCTGTGCGGTGATGATCGAGTCGGCCGTGGCCTTGGACCGGGTCGAGGAGATCGCCGCAGTCCCCGGGGTGAGCCAGCTGTTCGTCGGCCCGTACGACCTGTCGCTCTCCCTGGGCAGCACGGTCGACGCGCTGTTGGCCGACGCGGCTGGCTCGCCACTGGCCCGAATCGTCTCCGCTGCGAATGCCAACGGCCTTGCGGTCGGCGCCTATGGCGGAACCCCGGCCTTGGCGGAGCGGTTCCGGGGGCACGGCGTCTCCTGCCTGGTCGTGGCCACCGACCTCTGGCTGGTTGCGGCGGGGGCGGAGGCGGCGCTGCGGCCCGTCACCTGAGCGTTGTCGCTGCCAGGTGCCGGCCTAGCGAGCGGGCATCGGCGGGTCCGGGGCCAGCGTGCCGTCCGGGGCGATGTGCTCGAAGATCTGCTGGACCATGGTCAGCACATGCGGGTCGTCGACGGTGTAGATCTGCCTGCGCCCGTCCCGCCGCGCGTGAATGATCCCGGCGAGCCGCAGCTTGGCCAGGTGCTGACTGGCGGTGGCAATCGACACTCCGACCCGCTCCGACAGCGTGCCCACGTCGTGCTCACCCTCGGCGGCCAAGGCCACGAGGTGCAGCCGGACCGGAGCCGACAGCAGTGCGAAGGTACGCGCGGCCACTTCGAGCTGGGGCGCCGTCGGGTCCGGGATCACCTCGACATCATCGCGCCTGGACTGAGGATGTGAGCAGGTTCACTCCGCTCTATGGCGACTTTGACACTTTAATATTTGCGAAATCATCAAAGTGTCTGGGATTATTGAAGGGTGACTCGAGCCGCGCGCACCCTGGCGTTCTGTCTGGCCCTGATCGCTCCCGCGGTGTTGTTCCGGGTGTTTCACACTGATCTGCCGGCCCCCTTCGCGCTGGTCATCTTCGGTACAGCCGTCGTCGCTGCCTCCTTCGTCCTCGCCTGGGCGGCCGAGGCGGCCCAGGTCGACATTTCCGGCGGGCTCGCCGTGGCCATCCTGGCGGTCATCGTCGTGCTGCCGGAGTATGCAGTCGACCTGTATTTCGCCTACCGGGCCGGCTCGCAGCCGGAGTACGTGCAGTTCGCCGCGGCCAACATGACCGGTTCGAACCGCCTGTTGCTCGGTCTGGGCTGGTCAGCCGTAGTCGCCGTGTCGCTCCTGGTGGCAAGCCGGGTGAGCGGGAAGCCGGTCCGGACTTTGGTGCTGCCCGAGCGGTACCGGCTCGAGCTGGGGTTCCTGTTGCTGGCCGGCGTGGTGGCCTTTGCCATTCCGGTGTCCGGCCAGATCCACCTGTTGCTGGGCGCGGCCCTGCTCGGCTTGTTGGCGTACTACCTGATCCGGGTCAGCCGCGACGACGGTGCGGCGGAGCCCGATCTGGTCGGACCGGCGGCTCGCATCGCCGCCCTGCCTGCCGACCAGCGCCGACCGCTTGTCGTGGGAATGTTCGTCGCGTCGACGCTGGCCATCCTTGCTTGTGCCGAGCCGTTCGCGGAGGCGCTGGTCGGCAGTGGTGCGGCCCTCGGGATCGACCAGTTCCTGCTGGTGCAGTGGCTGGCCCCGCTCGCCTCGGAGGCGCCGGAGTTCATCGTCGCTCTGATCTTCGCTGTACGCGGACAGGCGGCCATGGCCCTCGGCACCCTGATCAGCGCGAAGGTCAACCAGTGGACTCTGCTGATCGGCAGCCTGCCGGTGGCGTACCTGTTCGGTGGCGGGTCGACCTCGCTCGTCCTCGACGGTCGGCAGGTGGAGGAGGTGCTGCTGACCGCGACGCAGACCATGATGGGTGTGGCGATCCTGCTGGCGTTGCGCTTCCCGCGCTGGGCCGCGTACACCTTGTTCGGCCTGTTCGCGGTCCAGTTCGCGATCCCGGGCATGCATGGCCGACTGATCATCTCCGCGGTGTACGCCGCAATCGCCCTGGTGCTCCTCGTCGTTCACCGGCGACGGATCATCCCGACGTTGACCGCCCCCTTCCGGCCCGTGGCGCCGGAGGTTGTGCCTGTACAAAAGAGAAATCGCGCACTCGATTCCGCGACGGCCGCGACACGCCGACAATCAGCACTGAGCGCCTAAACGACTGAGCGATTCCCGTTCTAGCGGGCAACGAGGTAGCCGTCGCCATCAAGGGTCACCGGGACGGGGTCGAGGATCTCGAAGGCCTCGATGCCTTTGGGCTCGGTGTTGCGGAAGCCAACCAGTGCCCAGCTGCCGTCGCGCTGCTGCACCAGCGGGGCGGCGAAGAGGTCGGGCTCCGCGGTGAACCCGCGGGCCAGGCCGATGTCCCAGGGTCCGAGCGGGCCGGGGGACGGCAGTGACCAGGTGCAGTACTCGCCCAGTTCTGCCTTGCGTTCCTCGGTCATCTCCTGGGGGTGGCAGGTGAACACCAGCACCGGCCGGCCGTCGATGATCTTGCTCTGCAGCACCTCCAGCTGGCCGAAGCCCTGACCCGGCTCGCACAGCGGCGGCCCCATGGTCAGCTGGTCCAGGTTCGGACCCCAGGCGTGGGCGATCACTCCGTCGTCGTTGCGGCCGGCGAAGGCCGAGCGTGCCGTGATCAGCAGATGCCAGCCGTTGCCGTCCGGATCGGGTATCGCCACGGGGTCCCGCCAGGTCTCGCTCCGCCCTTCCAGCGGTGCCAGGTACGGCTCCGGAGGCGGCGCGATCGCCAGGGTCTTGTACCAGCGCGGGTCAGGATGTGCGGCCGGCTGGTTGCCTACCCGGATCCAGTGGTGCAGGTCGGTGGAGGTGGCTGAGCCGATTCGCTGGTCGTACACGCCGTGGCCTTCGGAGTTGACAGCGGTATAGAACATCCGCCAGTGGCCGCCGTCGCGAACAGTCGACCCGGTCCAGATCGCCAGGTCGTCCCAGCCGGACTCGGCAGGGACGAAGCACGTGCCGAGATAGTCCCAGTTGATCAGGTCGGATGACGTCGCATGGCCGATCGTTGCGTTGAGGTGCCGTTGGGCGGGGCCGAAGGAGCGCGGGGCCTGCAGGAAGTAGAGGTGGTAG